>NZ_JADEWU010000008.1:0-132687 GCF_015207485.1 Planktothrix mougeotii LEGE 06226 | reverse complement strand
ATCGGAACCCCTCCCGCCCCTGAAAATACTACTTCTTGATAGGGAGGCTCAGGTAAGTTAATGGTCTTTTCCCAAGTTCGACTGGCTCTTAAAGCCCCATAAATGGTCATCAAGAAACCGTTTTTGAGATTAAAAGGAGGCTGATAAATCGGCTGAGTCATTGAAGTTTTAGATGCTGTTGGTTAGTTCACGTTGAATAGAATAACAAATAATCAAGCATTTTGGGTAAATAGTACATTAGGAAAGGGAAATAGTTTTTTTCCCCTTACCCTTCTCCCACAAGGATAAAAGAATTTTCAATAAAATATATTGACTAAAATTTCAATTTAATCTAAAATAGACTATGCTCCTAAAATTTGAAGGAATTATTAGTCTGTGACTGTGCAAAAAAATCCCCTAGTTAAACCTTTTTTAAAATGGGCGGGAGGTAAAAGACAATTATTACCTGAAATTCTCAAATATCTTCCTAAAAATATAGGTAAAACCACATACTTTGAACCTTTTTTAGGAGGAGGAGCACTCTTATTTGAGTTACAACCTAAAACAGCAATTGTTAATGATAGCAACAGTGAATTAATTAATTGTTATCAAGTGATTAAAGATGATGTTGAAGAACTTATTGAGCTTTTAAAAGTTCACAAAGCGAAAAATTCCAAAGAATATTATGATGATCTTCGGGGAATTGATCGTTTAAAACAGTATAGTAAATTTTCTAAAGCAGAAAAAGCTGCTCGAATTATTTATTTAAACAAAACCTGTTACAATGGATTGTTTAGAGTTAATTCTAAAGGACATTTTAATGTTCCTTTTGGTCGTTATAAAAATCCCAATATATTAAACGAGGCGGTGTTAAGGGGAGTTAATGATTATTTAAGACAAAAATCAGTAACTTTTTTAAATCGTGATTTTGCTGAAGCTGTTAAAGATGCGAAAAAAGGGGATTTTGTCTATTTTGATCCGCCTTATGATCCGGTATCTAATACTGCTTCTTTTACCGGATATGATATTAATGGATTTAATCAAAATGAACAAAGACGTTTAAAACAAGTTGTTGATGAATTAACAGAAAAGGGATGTAATGTGATGTTGAGTAATTCAGCCACAGATTTCATCTTGGATTTGTATAAAGATTATCAGGAAACAATTTTTGTTTCTGCAACCCGCAGTATTAACTCTAATGCTCTCAAACGAGGTAAAATAGATGAGGTTTTAGTTTTAAATTATGTTCCCAAACCTTAAAAGGCATGAACAACAAAAAAACAGGAAAAACTGATTAATCGATCTGAAGAAAACGTAACCTATCTTGAAATTGGCGATTGCACAGAGGGAGATGAGGTCGAATTCCCAAATGACGATCTCAAAGCCACACAATTGTCGAATGGTGAATGGGCTTTAACACACAAAGATGGTTGTGCATATTAATAGCACCGCCTAACAACTGGGCTGCGCCTGAACGTTCTGCGACAGCTTCATTCTAAGTTATGGCAGTAGTTTTAAGGTTATCGATGAGAGTTTAAATGCTAAATTAGTTTTACTCGTTCACGCTATTACTATATTTGAACCAGTATGTCGCTCACTGAGAAGTTTTGTTGGGATAAAATAAATGACGAGCAATTTGAAGAACTTGTGTTTACAGTTCTGAAATCAGAAAACCCACAACAAATTAGATGGCGAAAAGGGCCTGGAGATAAGGGAAGAGACATCGAAGTGCAGTTTCGTCGGCCAGGTGCGCTTGGAGAAGAAGTTAATGAAACATATTTTGTTGAAGTTAAGCATTATCAAACAGGTGTTCCTCCTAGTGCTTTTGACGGTTTGTCGGTATGGGTAGAAGCCGAACAACCGCAAGTTATGTTGATAGTTGTCTCAAGTCACCTAACTACGCCCTGTACTGATTGGCTTGAAAAGTGGAAACAAAATCATCCTAAGATTCGAGTTCTTCCTCCTTGGGAACGGGAGAAAATCGAAAATGAAATTTTGAGAAGCTTTGATGCTAGAGAATTAGCAATATCTTTTGGATTATTGCCACCATTTATACAAAATCTACTTCCGCCCAATCCTGAAACGTTTCGGACAAGCGAAGATAAAACTAGATTGGCAATGGAGTATCGTTACTGGATTACTGAAGAGGAAGTTGAGAAACTAGGGTATGTCGTTGATCTGCTTGGTAGATTAGAACGGGCAATTGTAGCTGAGTGTGGTTCACGCAAATATTTTGAAGATGTTTGTCTTGCTATTCCAAATTGGTCTACTTTTTTAAAATTGTTGCAGGTACAACTTCAACTACAAATTGCCATTAGAGATTACCTTTTTGCCTTAAACAGCGATATTCCTGCTGATAAAGTAAACGGTTTTGCTGAAAAAATAAAAGAATGTGTTGAATTAGTTCGACAAGTTGGCGATGCTGCTTACCATATAGATTAACCATCAATCTACCCTTTAACTTAATGCGATCTCCCAATCGGGTTATGGTTGGTTTCACGTTACCGACTGATTCACAAGTAAGGAGGTGACAGATTCAACCCAACCTATAGCGAGGGGCGATCGCAATTGTTCTAACGCTCTGGCTTGACATACTCCCCGAATACTCCACCTCACGCAAGTGCCTGCCTGTAAGATATCATTAATCCTTTTCTAAAAGTTCCTGATTATGTTAAAATTTTTTCCAATTTGGGAAATATAGAGATTGTAGCCCATCTAGTTCAGGCATTAGCAAAGCTCATTCAATTATGGAATGGTTTCAAGTTAAGACACTTGATGATCTCAAGAAATTGGGATCTTATAAAGACATTCGCCAAGAAATACAAAACAGTTTGAGTGAAAGGATTGCGCTAAAAGCTCGTGGTTGGCAAGAACTGTGGGAAGCAGTTCAAGCCATCCAAAAAGTGAACTCACAGCGAATTTACGAACGAATTTCATCGCCTGGTAACTACATTAGTGAAAAACGGAATTTTTCAAGTGAGAATCCAGAAGCATCTGAGCAATTTTTCATCTCTACTAAACACAAATTGGCTTTTTGCATTCTCAAGCAACAGGGTGGTTGCCTTGAAAATGAGATAGGAATAACGAGGGAACACTATCTCAATAAAGATTTAGCCAAGAAATGGAGAGATGAAATGATCAACCAATTTCATCCTGATAAGAATGTGGGTGACGATTCTTCCTTAAACAATGAGGTATCTCAAAAAATCACTCTCATCTATAAGCGTTTAACGGGTAAAGCATGAATAACAAAAACCTGCCTACTGTCAGATATCATAACTTGAATGAAATTGCAGACAAAAATGAACTGGAGATTGCTCTAAAAGTAGCGGAAGAAAGACTAGATAAGGGGCATATAACATCAATTGTGAATGCTTTCTTTGCTAATACAAAGATATATGTTAATGGCATACCATATATACGTGCCAGTGGACTAGCTCCAATTTTAAGAACTGGTAATTCTGGGGCAGAAAGACCTCTTGTATACCAAGGTATACCAGGTATTATTGGTGGATCTGCAATTATTGTTATCGACGGCAACGATCATATATCAGGCCCTACTTTGCTAGCACTTATTGCAACTAGGAAAAGTTTTCAATCAGGTAAGACAAAACAGTATCTGGCAATCGCAGCTAGAATATACGAAAAGATAGTCGAGAATTCTCAAGTAAGAGACATGAAGGATGCTTTCTTGCAAGAGATTGCCCAGTGCCGTCCGTACTTGAAGAGTGAGCGAATCGATAAATATGAGATATGTAGTTGTGAGTTTACTGGAGATATTTTTACTCACTCAAATCAGGTGGAATTTGCTCACATCGAAAGTGTTGCATTTAATCCTTCCAAAGCTCTTGATGTTGATAATGGAGTCATCATCCTTAAGCGTATACACAATGACCTGACTCGTAAGCAGATTCACAATTTGGATGGAATGTACAATTACTGTTTAGAAAAAGGTTATTTTACCTCTTGGATAGGTAGAGCCTTCCAGGGGAGAGTGTTAGATTCCTAGTTTGAAATCTAATTTCGCGATCGCATTCTATCCTTCTTAGCACTATAGGCTGCAAACTTTATTGGGTTAATCTTGAAAAGATTCAACATCAGGTATAGGCGATCGCAACCTATCCTGCAACCTACAACTGTAACCCAGACATAGTGAGCAAATCCGGTAGGATAGGACGGTAAAACTATACTAATACAGCGCTAACACCCCAAGAGCAGGATCTTCGTAAAACTGGATGATGTCTTGATAATGCGATCGCAAAATTTCTTCAATCTGATTTGTTGAGCAATTACCTCGTCGAATCCAGATCACTTTTGGTGGAAATCCTCGCAAAACATTCAACTCACTAAAATCAGAGTCTCTGGTTACAACAGTAAAGCCATGTTGATTTGCATACTCCCACAGTACGCGATCATCTGCTTGATCTAAACCAATCAAGGAAGCGTGTTGAGAGTCAGGATATAAATCAGCAAGACGATTGACCAATCGAGGTGACAGATTTTGATCAAACAGTAGGTTCATGCTTGAATCATTAATGTTTGTCGTTCTCGGTCAGCCGCATAACTTAAGCAAGCCAGAATATCTTCCTGAGTTAGATAAGGAAAATCATCGAGGATTTCCTCATAGGTCATACCTGAAGCTAAGTAAGACAGCACATCATAAACCGTGATTCGCATTCTCCGAATACAAGGTTTACCTCCTCGCTTTCCAGGTTCTATCGTGATGATGTCTTGATACTGCATGGCTTCGTAAGGCGAAACAACAGACAATTTACAATTAGATTTATTTTTAAAGGCGGCACCCGGATTTGAACCGGGGATGGAGATTTTGCAGACCTCTGCCTTACCGCTTGGCTATGCCGCCATGACCATGCAGTTATTTAATATAACACAGATGTTTCTGAAATTGCAAGCTTTTTGCGCCATTTGCTCACAACCCCTTGTAGGTCAGGAACAACCCAAGTATCGTATTGAGGATAAACAGGTAGACGTCGCACCAACTGCCACCCATTAGGGGCTAAAATAGCCTGTAAGGTTTGATCATCAGGATGGGGATAATCGGGGTTCACCTCGTCACAGGGGCCAATTCCACCGAGATCTCGCGCTCCTGCGTCTAAACAAGCTAATAAAATATCAGGATGGCTGACTAAATTAGGAGGAATTTGTAAGGTAATATCAGGCGGTAAAATAGAACGAGCGATCGCTACAACTTCCGGTAACTGCTGTAAATCAAAACTGTCTCTGTGTCCTATTTGTTGACTTCCTAAACTGTGAGGTTGTAAAATCACTTCTTGAATATGTCCCCATCGTTGATGAACGGTTGCGATCGCATTTAAAGTATCTCGCCAGTCTTGAGAATTTTCTCCAATTCCTAATAATAATCCGGTTGTAAACGGTATGTTTAATTCTCCAGCCCATTCTAACTGTTGTAAGCGTAATTGAGGGACTTTGCTCGGAGCATGGTGATGAACGGTTTCTAATAACTTAGGGGTAATTTGTTCTAACATTAACCCCATAGAAACATTCACCTGTTTTAATTGTGACATTTCTGCCAAAGTTAACAGCCCAACATTAGTATGAGGTAAAAACCCCAAAAATATAGCGAATTCACATAACTCATAAATTCGTTGAAACCAAGCTGAACGTTGAGAACTATTCGGATGAACTTCCCCACTTAACACTAAAATCTCACTAATTCCTTGATTTTGAAGTGGTTTTAAGAGTTGTTCGGCTTGATTTAAAGTTAACCAAGGACTTTCACCGATATTGGTTCTAAAATTACAATAGCTACAGCGATTAAAACAGTCATAAGTCGGGACAAGCGTATAAGCAGGACTGTAAGTAATGTTTCCATTCATACATTTTCAATTTAAGTGTGAAGTTTTTCTCGCTTTTTTCTGGGAGAATAATGACCCATTAGAATTATAATAGGATAAGTCGGTTAATTTAATCATCCAGTGGTTTGTGAAGTTGCGCTTACATACCCTATAAGTGTAATCTCAGGTTGATTTATCCCGATAACTTTTGGTTCACCCTTTATTGTTTAATCTCATGTCTGAACAAAATCCAATCCTCAGCTATCCTCACACTCAAAAATGTGATCAAGTTGATAATTATCATGGTGTGACCGTTGCTGACCCCTATCGATGGTTAGAAGATTTAGACTCAGAAGAAACGAAAACATGGGTTGAAGCCCAAAATGCAGTTACATTTGCTTATTTGAATAATATTCCAGCCAAAGAAACCCTTAAAAATCGCCTCACGCAACTGTGGGATTATGAAAAATATGGTACTCCTTTTAAGCAAGGAACTCGCTATTTTTATTTTAAAAATGATGGACTCCAAAATCAAAGTGTTCTGTATGTTTTAGAGTCGTTAGATGCAGAACCGAAAGTTTTATTAGATCCCAATACCCTGTCTCCTGATGGAACGATTGCGTTATCAGGAATGGCAATTAGTGAAGATGGAAATTTCATGGCTTATGGGTTATCCACTTCAGGTTCTGATTGGCAAGAATGGAAAGTTTTAGATATTAATACCCAAGAAAATTTATCCGATCATTTAAAATGGGTGAAATTTTCAGGAGCATCTTGGACACATGATCATCAAGGATTCTTTTATAGTCGTTATGATGAACCTCAAGAGGGAAAACCGTTAGAAGAAACGAATTATTTCCAAAAACTTTATTATCATCGTTTAGGAACGCCCCAATCTGAAGATGCTTTAATCTATGAACGTCCTGATCATAAAGAATGGGGATTTAATGGATTTCTAACGGAAGATGGCAAATATTTAATTATTTCCGTTTGGCAGGGAACTGAACCTAAAAACTTGGTTTTTTATCAAGATTTAACTCAACTAAATTCCCCCGTTATAGAACTCATTTCAGAGTTTAAAGCCAGTTATCGGTTTATTGATTATGAAGGAGAAAACTTCTGGTTTACTACGGATTTAGATGCTCCTCGGAGTCGAGTCATTGCCATTAATATTAATACCAAAACTCACACCGAAGTGATTCCCCAAGCTCCAGAAACCCTAGAAGGAGTTAACATTTTAAATAATCAATTTATTACGGATTATTTAAAAGATGCCCATACTCAAATTAAAATTTTTAATTTAGATGGATCATTTGTCCGAGAAATTGAATTACCGGGAATTGGTTCGGCGGATGGTTTTGCTGGAAAACGATATGATACCGAAACCTTTTACAGTTACACCAGTTTTACCACTCCTAATACCATTTATCGATACAATCTCGTGACAGGAGAAAGTACAATCTACCGCCAAGCTAACGTTGATTTTAATCCCGACGAATACGAAACCCAACAAATTTTTTATCCCAGTAAAGACGGAACTCTGATTCCGATGTTTATTACAGCCAAAAAAGGGATAGAATTAAATGGCAATAACCCCACAATTTTATATGGATATGGAGGATTTAATATTTCTCTCACACCCTCCTTTTCTATTAGTCGTTTAGTCTGGTTAGAAATGGGTGGAATTTATGCGATCGCCAATTTACGAGGAGGGGGAGAATATGGAGAAGATTGGCATCAAGCGGGGATAAAATTGAAAAAACAAAATGTCTTTGATGACTTTATTGGCGCTGCGGAATGGTTAATTAAAAAAGGCTATACCTCCTCTCAAAAATTAGCGATTATGGGAGGAAGTAACGGCGGGTTATTAGTTGGAGCTTGTATGATTCAACGCCCAGATTTATTTGCAGCAGCGTTACCTGCGGTAGGGGTTTTAGATATGCTCCGCTTCCATAAATTTACCATCGGTTGGGCCTGGTGTTCTGATTATGGTTCCCCGGAAAATCCCGAAGAATTTCAAGCTTTATATGCGTATTCTCCTCTGCATAATTTAAAGTCAGAAACGGCTTATCCCGCCACTTTAATTACAACTGGAGATCATGATGATCGAGTGGTTCCCGCCCATAGTTTTAAATTTGCTGCAACCTTACAGGAAAACCATGTAGGGGAAAATCCAGTATTAATTAGAATTGAAACTAAAGCCGGACATGGTGCCGGAAAACCCACTGCTAAAATAATTGAGGAAATTGCTGATGAATTTGCTTTTTTAAAGCAAGTTTTGAATATGAATTTCTAACTGAACATTGATATTAGAAACCCGCTTTCTTGGAGAAATCGGGTTTCTATTTCTATTTCAGTTTAAATTGATGTTGCAACCCGACCTTCAAACTGACCATACAGGGTATAATGAGAAAACGCATTGCTGACAACTCCACTGTTGATGGCTTGCATAACATCAGGATTCTGTGCTAAATAAAATCCTGTGTTGAACTGGGTGCTGGGGTTTCGTCCTTCCTCAGCACCTGACATCACAAAATGTTCAAAACCTGAATTAAATACCCCAGCTTGGACAGCATTTGCGACATCAGGATTTGTATTTAAGTAATAGGATTCATCAAAGAATTGATTCGGTGAACGTCCTTCTGTTTCTCCTAAATAAATATACTGTTGTAAACCTGAAGATAGGGTTCCTTGAGTGATGGCTAAATTAACATCAGGATTGGTTTGTCGATAATAGTTCTCGTCAAAAGTTTCAAGTAAATTCTCTTGATATTGAGGATTTTGTAAGACATCATCCCAATGGGTTCCTGTCACAATATCTAAATTTGTCGTTGGAGTAGCACCTGTTACTGAATTGGCTTGATAATAATTATTGGAACTGTTATTGTCCCAACTATTATCATAATTAGTGTAATTTGTTGGGGTAATACCTGTTACTGAATTGGCTTGATAATAATCATCTGAACCGTTATTGTCCCAACTATTATCATAATTAGTGTAATTTGTTGGGGTAATACCTGTTACTGAATTGGCTTGATAATAATCATCTGAACCGTTATTGTCCCAACTATTATCATAATAAGTGTAATTTGTTGGGATAACACCTGTTACTGAATTCGGTTGATAATAATCATCTGAACCGTTATTGTCCCAACTATTATCATAATAAGTGTAATTTGTTGGGATAACACCTGTTACTGAATTCGGTTGATAATAATCATCTGAACTGTTATTGTCCCAACTATTATCATAATTAGTGTAATTTATTGGGGTAATACCTGTTACTGAATTCGGTTGATAATAATCATCCGAACCGTTATGATCATCGTTAGATTCATACAGACTCATGATCTTTTCTCCTGTTGTGTTTAAATCGAAAACGTGGGGGAGTTTAAACTATAGCCCTGATGTAGAGACATTTGATTAAACGCCCCTACATTTTAATTAAATTGGGGTTAAATATCAGCCCATTTCCGCAATAAATTGGCGTGACTTTTAGCAATCAAGTCGAATTCTATAGTTTTGCCATATTGTTTGAAAATACTTCTACGAGCGGTATCTAAATCAAACAATATTTCTCGTTTAGATGGGTCACGAACTAAACTTTGAATCCAAGTAATAGCCGCCCAGCGAGTCCCTTCAGTTACTGTTTCTACACGATGTAAGGTCGAAGACGGATAAACAATCGCCGAACCTGCATCTAACTTAAAACTCTGTTCCCCTAATGAAGTTTCAATCACTAATTCTCCCCCTTGATAGGTATTAGGGTCAGAGAGAAATAAAGTTAATGAAACATCTGTTCGAGAAATAAATTCATCTCCCATCACAGCATTATCGAAATGGGAACCATAATACATTCCCACATCATAACGACTGAAAATAATCGGGCGAATTGCTTTAGGACGTGCTGCTATTTGAAACAGTTCGTTACGCTTTAAAGCTTGGAGAACAATCGTTCTTAGTTCGGAAGTAATCTCCGTATCGGTTTTGATTTGTTGATTATTTTTAACTTCTTTAACGTACCGTCCAGCCGTTGTTTTTCCATCTATAAACTCAGCTTGTTGAAGTAACGTCAAAGTTGTTTCTAGTTCTTCTGGTGTGAGAACATCAGCAATACAAAAAATCATCAGATGTTAGCCTTCTCCACCTTCTCCACTTTCTCCACTTTCTCCGCCTTCATCACCTTTCTTGTCTTTTCCTTTGTCATCTGTTTTCCCATCTTTGTCGCCTTCAGTAGCTGCGTGTAACATCTCAGAAGGGGTGAAAGTAGCCCCTGAAATCGAAATATTGGATGGAATTTCTGGGTTCAAATTATGAGGTGCAGAAGCATTGGCAACATCGGACAATCCGCTTGTTAAAATATAAGCACCCACTCCCATCCAAATCTTAGTACGAGTAGACAGACCGTTATTTTTATTGCTATTCATGGGTTTAATCCTTAGTCCTTGATTTGAAACTAAGCCCATTGTAGTCATGGAATAGTGACAAAGTGGTGACGAAATAAAAATCAATTTGGGGTCGTTGGAGTATAGAGCAATATCCTAGGTTTTTTGAGTGTTAGGATTAGATTGAGGTTTAGTAACTTCTTCCAAATTAGGTAAAATAATAGAAGGGGTTGTATGTTCCGATTCATTTTCCATTAAATGAGCAATAGGTTCTGTTAATTGATTGGGGTTCATAAAAATAACTTTTGCATTAGGACTTTGACTTAACTGTTGATTGGCTTCAACATATTGTTTTGTAATTAAAAATTTTAAGAATTCAGGACTATTTGTTTTTAATCCTAACGTATCAGCTAAGACTCGAATAGATTGAGCTTGTCCTTGAGCTTCCGAAATTTCTGCCTGTTTGCGACTTTCAGCAACTCGCTTGCGTTCCGTTGCATCCTGTAGAGATTTCGGAGGTGTAATATTTTGCAAATCAACTCGAATAATGGTAATTCCCCAACTTTTTGTTCCTTCTGCTAAAGCTTCTAATAATCCTTTATTCAATTGTTTAATTTTAGCTAATAAATCTTCTAAATTAATTAACCCAATTTCTGCCCGCAGGGTGGTTAAAACTAAATTAGAAATGGCTTCTTTTGTTTTATTGGTTTCAACGTTATAATAAAATTTCTGTAAATCATCAATTTTCCAGAAAACGGCTGCATTAATTTTAAGAGTGATTTGATCCTTTGTCATCACTTCTTGGGGATCAATATCTAATAACCGTTCCCGGTTTGTATCATAATAAACAATTTTTTCTACCACAGGAACAATAAACTGAAGCCCCGGTTTTAGGGTGCGTTTATATTTCCCTAATCGTTCAACAATCGCTTGATCACTGGTACTAATCACCTTAACTGAGGAATTCAGTGTAAATCCAATGATAATCGGAAATAAAATACCCAGAATATACTGGAACATAGGATTTCTAATATTTATAATTTAGGGGAAGGATTTACACCTATTTTAGCATCATCCCCCTAAAAATAGGGGGATATTCTAAAAACTAGGTTGAAGATTGAACCACACCCGAATGTCCGGTAAGTTCTCCAATAGGTTCAAACCGTCCTCCTAAATATTTAGCCAAAAACTCTTCAGCAATGGCATAAAAATGTAAACGGTTCTCTGGACGGGCAAAACCGTGACCTTCATCGGTATATAAAACATATTCCACCGGCTTACCCGCTTGTTTCATCGCCTCAAAAATCTGCTCACTTTCCGCCTGTTTAACACGGGGATCATTAGCCCCTTGACCAATTAATAACGGTTTTTCAATGCGGTCAACAAAAAATAGAGGTGATCGCGCTTTTAAAAAGTCCGGTTCCGTGTCTAAATTCCCCACTCGATGATAGAAATTCTTGCGAATGGGTTCCCAATAAGGCGGAATACTTTGCATCAAGGTAATAATATTACTTGGGCCCACAATATCCACCCCACAAGCAAAAACATCAGGGGTAAAAGTTAACCCGACTAACGTAGCATACCCCCCATAAGATCCCCCCATAATGGCAATTTTATCCGGCTGAGAAATGCCATTTTCAACTAACCAATTCACCCCATCAATCAGATCTTGGTGCATTTTTCCGGCCCATTCTCGGTTTCCCGCATTCACAAACGCTTTCCCATAACCCGTTGATCCCCGGAAATTCACCTGTAAGACCGCATAACCCCGGTTGGCTAACCATTGGGCTTCCGAGTCATAACCCCAGGTATCTCGCGCCCAGGGGCCACCATGCACCACCATCACCGTCGGGGCGGGAAGCGCAACACCAACAGGTTTGGTTAAATAACCCTGAATGGTTAAGCCATCAGAAGCGGTGTAAGAAATGGGTTCCATAGAGGCTAACGGTAAGCCTTCTAATTTGGGTTTATTACTAAATAAAAAGCTGTGGGTTTTGGTTGGGCGATCGTAAACATAATAATACACCGGGCCGTCATCAACGACAAAACTAATCAGCCATTTTTCATCCGATAACGTCCGACTAATGCCAAATTCACCCGGACGAATTTGCTTGATCGCCTCAATATCTGCGACAATACTTTCATCAAGAATCTGCCATTCTTCTTTATCTTTATAGAAAGAAACCGCTTCAATATTTCGGGTTGTAGGATGGGCTAATAATCCCCCAATATCATATTCAGGATCTTCAGCAATTATTGTTTCTTGACGAGTTGATAAATCTAAGGCAATTAATCGTTCTGCATTAGCATCATGGTTGCCCACCATATACAAAATTTTGCCATCATTAGAAAAGAAAGCTGCCCCCCCTTCTTCATCGGGCCCCCAATGACGTAGGGTTTCCCAAGGATGTTCGGTTGTTTCTCGATATAATAAATCAAACCCCCCATCTTCGGTACTAGAACTCGCCGCCCGAATTTTAAAGTCAGCATCGGCTGTCCATCCTAAAATATTACCCGGATTTTCCGTATGAAAATCAACAGCCCCATTCTTTAAATTCACCTGATAAACATCAAAAACTTGGGGATCTCTGAGGTTCATTCCGACTAAAATTTGATCGGGGAATTTGTGATCGACATTAACCACTTGTGCCCGAACCCCTTGAAAAGGGGTTAAGTCTCGAACAATATTCGTTTTGACATCAACTAAATATAAATGCCAATTTTCATCGCCATCGGAGTCCTGAACATACATCAGTTGATCTGGGTTATATGTCCAGAAAAAAAATCGAATTCCCCGTTTTGGATCACGGGTTAAAGCTTGAGTTTCTTCTTCTCCAACGGTTTTTAACCAAACCTGTAAAATATTATTGTCATCTGGGGCAATATAAGCCAAATATTTGCCATCGGGGGACAAACTCGGACTCGTGCGTTCTGGGTTGCCAAACAGGAGATCACGAGGAATTAAAGGCGGAAGTTCAGTTGCAGTTGTCATACTTGATCAGTTCAAAATTTAACTGTCTCTATTGTGACGCAACTGACAGTTGATTGTTTGGGCTTTGGCAACTTCAACCCTCCAAGGGCTATTTTATCCTGTTCTAGGGGATCAAACAGCCCTGAAATCAGAAATGAGTTCTAACGAATATTTTCTAAAGGAACATCTAAAAGGCCGTATTGATCCCATCCTGGCGCATCAAAATGCCACCATTCTGTAATTAAGGGGATAAATCCTTGTTGTTTCATTTTAACAGCAAGTAAGTCACTATTTCGACGAACTTGAGGGGTATTTCCGGGGTAATCTCTAGCCGCTTTGTCGGTAAAATCATCAAAGGCTGTTGGCATTTCTAACTCAGCGCCTGTGCGTAAATCAACTAAAGTTAAATCAACCGCCGCTCCTCGGTTATGGCGAGACCCTTTAGCCGGGTTTGCCACATAACGACTATCGGGTAAAATTTCCCACATTTGTCGCGTTACAGACAGGGGACGGTAACAGTCATAGACTTTTAAACCTAATCCCATTTCTTCTAAATTTTGTTGTACTCTTGATAAGCGTTGGGCAACATCAGAACGCAACAAACAACGAGGAACAGAATAGATTTTTTTCTTTAAAAAATTGTTAGTTGTGGCATAGCGAATATCGAGACGAATATTCAGATTAACGCTTCTAATATCCACTAATTTTTCCGCTTCTGAAAGTTGATTATAATCTTGAACAACAATGGGAGGAGGAGAAGCAGGAGGAGAAGAAACAGGCGGTGTTAAATTTTGAGCCGTAACAGAGTAACAGTTAATTCCCAAAATTATGAATAAAAATAAAAATAATCGCATCATGGGTTTAGAAAACATAAGGTTAAAAAGAGGATAATGTCATGAGTTAGAAACCAGGTTAATTCAGGAAATATATGAATTTACAAACTCCTGTAGGGGCGAGGCGCGCCTCGCCCCTACGATGAATTAGGTTTAAATGTCTAACCGTTGATAAATTTGATCAAGGTTTTTTAAGTGATGTTTAGGATCAAAACAAGCATCAATTTCTTCAGGAGATAATTTGGCTTTGACTTGATCATTTTCCCTAATTAGAGCTTGAAAATCACCATTGGTTTGATTCCAAGCGGTGTGGGCGCAAGATTGTACAATTTTATAGGCTTCTTCGCGACTAATGCCTTTTTCAACTAAGGTTAATAACACCCGTTGACTAAAGACTACTCCACCATAAAGGTTCATATTGCGCTGCATATTTTCGGGATAAACTAACAGATTCTTGACTAAATCCGTGAGTTCAACTAACATAAAATGAGCCACCGTTGAAGAATCGGGTAAAATCATCCGTTCAACGGAACTATGGGAAATATCCCGTTCATGCCAAAGGGCAACATTTTCTAAGGCAGCAACGGCATTTCCCCGAATAATTCGCGCCATTCCCGTTAAGCGTTCACTGCGAATAGGGTTGCGTTTATGCGGCATTGCCGAGGAACCTTTTTGACCTTTGGCAAAAAATTCTTCGACTTCTAAAACATCGGTGCGTTGTAGGTTACGAATTTCCACTGCAAACCGTTCAATACTCGCCGCTAATAATGCTAAAGTTTGCACATATTCCGCATGAATATCACGGGAAATCACTTGGGTGGAAGCAGTATCGGGTTCCAGACCTAAATTGCGACAAGCGATCGCTTCTACCCTGGGATCAACATTAGCATAGGTTCCCACCGCCCCAGAAATTTTACCCACCGCAACGGTTTGACGTAGACGCACCAAACGTTCTCGGTTGCGACAAACCTCCGCTAACCATCCCGCTAATTTAAAGCCAAAGGTAATGGGTTCAGCATGAATACCATGGGAACGACCAATCATCACCGTATTTCGATGCTGTTGCGCTTGATAACGAATGGCTTGACTCAAAGCTTCCGTGCGTTCTAACAACACATCCACACTCGCCACCAATTGTAACGCTAAAGCCGTATCGAGTACATCGGAACTGGTTAAGCCTAAATGAATGTAGCGTCCGGCATCCCCTACATATTCGTTGACATTCGTTAAAAAGGCAATCATATCATGGCGGACTTCTGCCTCAATTTCCAGCACCCGCTTAATATCAAAATTCGCCTTAGCTTTAATTTCTTCAACGGCTTCTGATGGAATATATCCTAACTCTGCCTGTGCCTCACAGACGGCAATTTCTACTTGTAACCAAGTTTGCAGCTTGTAAGTCTCTGTCCACAAATTGCCCATTTCGGGCAAAGTATACCGTTCTATCATATTCTAAGGTTAGATGTTCACTTTGATGTCAAAAGAGACGTTAATCGGTCAACAGGAGACTCTGAGACAGTTTGATCTCAATTTCCTATCTGTCGTATCCGAGCGATGTTACTAACATCCCATTCAGCACAACCGTCTTATTTTAACTTTTGATGGGGATCAGCGATAGCCGATAAAAAATATAGAGACGTGCGAACTCGCGCGCCTCTACAAAAGTTATGTGCAAAAAAAAACAAAACAATTATCCGCTTACCCGGACGCTTAATTCATTCGTAATTCGTAATTCGTAATTCGTAATTAAGCTTGTGCTGGGGGAACGGTTTGAACCCATCCCGGTTGTTGAACTTCCCGTAGGATATAATTTCCGGGCGGAACGTTCGTGAAAACATAACTGCCATTTGTTCCAGTTACCGTTGTCGGTTCTGTGGCATCCAGAGTGCCGTTACCATTGGCATCAATATAAATTGTCCACCCCGCCAACGGGGTTTCACCCGCATCAAACAAACTATTGGCATTTGTATCATTAAACTTTATGCCACTGACAGAGCCAAACTGACGGTTGCCAAAGTTGACGATAGCATTCGTGCCACCACTGATGCCAACGGAGCCAGGGTTAGGGGTCGTTTGTGTCCATCCAGTTTGCTGCACTTCCCGCAGGGTATAATTCCCAGGGGGAACATTGGCAAAGGTATAGCGACCATCAACGCCTGTAACGGCAGCCGCTTCTGTGGCTTCAAGCGTACCATTCCCGTTGGCATCAATAAAAACCGTCCACCCCTGTAACGTGGCTTCACCGGCATCAAACAAGGCATTAGTATTTGTATCATTAAACTTTATGCCTGTGATGGTTCCAAATTGGTTATTCCCAAAATTAATTCCGGTGATATTGGAGCCTCCGGTTACACTCACTGGGCCAGGATTAGGGGTTGTTTGTACCCATCCCGGTTGCTGCACTTCTCGAACACTATAGTTACCTGCGGGAATACTGGTGAAGGTATACCCACCATTAGCATTGGTTACAGTTGTGGGTTCTGTCGCTTCTAAGGTTCCGTTACCATTGGCATCAATAAAAATTGTCCATCCCGCTAAACCGGTTTCCCCTGTATCAAAGGTGGCATTGTTATTGAGATCATTAAATTTGACTCCACTAATGGAACCCAACTGACGGTTGCCAAAGTTAACAATGGCATTGGTACCCCCACTGACCCCAACGGCTCCAGGGTTCGGCGTGGTTTGTGTCCATCCCGGTTGCTGTACTTCCCGTAGGGTATAATTCCCCGGTGGAACATTGGCAAAGGTGTAACGACCATCGGCACCGGTCACTAAGGTTCCTTCTCCAGTATCGGGAACGCCATTCCCGTTACCATCAACAAAAATTGTCCATCCCTGTAATGGGGTTTCACCCGCATCAAATAATCCGTTACCGTTACTATCGTTGAATTTAATTCCGGTGATGGTACCGGATTGATTATTCCCGAAGTTAATTCCGGTGATATCTCCACCCCCGGTCACACTCACCGGGCCAGGGTTCGGAGTGGTTTGTACCCATCCCGGTTGCTGCACTTCTCGAACGGTATAATTTCCCGCCGTTAAGTTGGTGAAGGCATACCCGCCACTGGCATTGGTTAGGGTAGTGGGTTCTGTGGCTTCTAAGGTGCCGTTATTGTTGGTGTCAATAAAGATAGTCCATCCGGCTAAACCCGCTTCTCCAGGCGTAAGCAGGCTATCTCGATTGAGATCATTAAACTTAGTCCCACTGATGGAGCCGAGTTGGGTATTACCGAAGTTAATGCCGTTGAGGTTTTGTCCTGAAGCCAATGTAATCGGAGCCGGGTTTTGGCGACTGTCCCTCTCCAAACCGGTATCGAACAAAGGAATCGGATTAGAGGCGTTTGGATCAAACATAAGATAAATTGTCCTATTATGACTGAATAATCGAACTATCCTCTATGGTTTTCGACTCAAAACTGAGAATCTGGCTATTATGTTACTCTATACTTTATTTTTCATCTAGTTAGAAGCCCTAGAATTAAATTTTATGAATTTAGATGGCCAAATGACAGCAGTGAGCCGTCAGGAAATCAAATTATTGATCTTAAACATAATGGCTTCCCGACTCCCCTGATCAATCCTAAAATCCGTCTCTGTTACATTTAGTTAAGCTTTATAGAGTTAGTTTTCATAATTATTAAAATTAGGATTTTTATTGAAATTTTCAGGAATCAGAAACAAGTTAAAATATTAATAACGATCAACAATAAACTGTCAATTTTTTACTGATAACTGATAACTGATAACTGGTACAGACGCGCCATGGCGCGTCTCTACACTGATAACTGATGATGCGGATACTTGATAACTGATAACTGATTATCGGAACATACTGCTTACAGAGCTATCTTCGTGAATTCGCCAAATTGTTTCCCCCAGTAAATTCGCAACAGACAAAACTGTTAACTGATCAAACTGTTTTTCGGGAATAACGGGAATTGTATTGGTAACAATCACTTCTTCAAGCACCCCACTCGATAAACGTTCAATGGCGGGAGAAGAAAAGACCGCATGGGTGGCGCAGGCGTAGACTTGACGGGCACCTTCTCGACGTAATAAACGAGCACCTTCAGCAATTGTCCCGGCTGTATCAATCATGTCATCGACTAAAACAGCCGTTTTCCCCTTGACATCCCCAATCACGTTTAGGACTTCTGCGACATTATGCGCTTGACGACGTTTATCAATAATTGCCAAAGGAGCATCATTGAGTTTTTTAGCAAAAGCCCTAGCACGGGCGACTCCACCAACATCCGGGGAAACAACAACAATATCGGATAACTGTTTGCTCATCAGGTAATCTAAAATTACCGGAGAACCATAAACATGATCAAAGGGAATATCAAAATACCCTTGAATCTGAGCCGAGTGTAAATCCATGGCGAGAATTCGACTAGCACCCGCTTCAGTAATCAAGTTAGCCACTAATTTAGCCGTGATGGACTCACGACCTGCGGTTTTGCGATCGGCTCTGGCGTATCCATAATAGGGAATAACCGCCGTAATCTGACGCGCAGAAGCCCGTCTACAAGCATCAATCATGATCAACAACTCCATCAAGTTGTCATTGACCGGATAGCAAGACGGTTGAATCAGATAGACATCACAGCCTCGAATCGACTCTTGAATCTGGATGTAAATTTCTCCATCAGCGAATCGCTTACGAACCATTGGCCCCAGGTCAATTCCTAAATAACGGCTGACTTCTAGGGATAGGGGCGTATTTGCCGATCCTGAAAAGAGTCGTAACCGACTGTGATCAGCAACTAATGGCTCAGAATACGGAAGGGGTAATGTAGCAGAACGGATCACGGCGAACCCTCACAGTTCATGACATGGCAATCAATCTTAATCATTCCAGAAAAGACTGGAATTCGGAACAGGTTTGGCGAATTGAATTTTGGCTGTTGTCTGTTGAGTACATCTCAGCAGCCAAGCCAACGGAAAACGACGTTTTTCGGTAAGCGGAAGCACTGCTGCTTGAAATTGTGCAAATCAAACGTCCTCTATATTAATTGTGGAGAAAGAGTGATCAAATTAAAATAGGGAAAATCCTGAATTAATGTTAAGACAATTCAGTCAATAAAGCAAGAAGAAACTGTATATTTGCTCTAGGAGTCTCCCTCCTATGATTTGGGGAATAAATAGAAGTTAGCTTAGAAGCCATGAGTCTCAAAGATCGGATTAGTGAAGATATCAAAGCTGCCATGAAGTCTAAGGACAAGGTGCGGCTAGAAACCGTTCGCAGCATTAAAAAAGTGCTGTTAGAGAAGGAAACCAGCCCTGGAGCAGACGGAAAAGATTCCCTCACCGAAGCGCAAGAATTAGAAGTGTTAATTCAATCGGCGAAACAACGTCGAGATTCCATTGAACAATATCAAAACGCTGGACGGGAGGATTTAGCCGACAAGGAAAAAGCTGAACTTGCCATCATCGAAGAATATCTTCCCCAACAACTCAGCGATGAAGAAGTGAGTGCCATTATTGATGCCGTTATTGTCGAGGTGGGTGCAACTTCTGCTAAAGATATGGGGAAAGTGATGGGGCCAGCCATGCAACGCTTAAAAGGTCAAACCGACGGTAAAAAGGTTCAGGAACTGGTGAAAGCAAAGTTAGGTTGAGAGTGGACGGTTGGTTGTTGACGCTTAACAGCCAACCGCGATTGCGGAATCCAGACCGTCCCTACTGTAGTCAGCCGTGACCAAAGATATGGGTTTCAAGCCTCGCCAGTCTAGGACAACTTTAATTGTGTTATGATAATTGCCGTAGGGTTTATCCACGTCAAATGCTCGTTTTAGAGTTTAAGGCAAAAGGAAAAACAACTCAATATGCTGCTATCGATGATGCAATTCGCACAGCCCAATTTGTTCGGAACAAGTGCATTCGTTTCTGGATGGACAATCGAGACGTAGGGCAGAAAGAACTGTATCGTCAGAACACCGTATTGAGGGCCCAGTTTCCCTTTGTGAAAGCCTTGAATTCTCACGCTTGCCAAGTAGCAGTTGAAAGAGCTTATAGCTCAATTGCTCGGTTCTATAGCAATTGCAAAAAGTCGATTCCGGGCAAAAAAGGCTATCCAAAGTTTAAGAAAAACTGCCGCTCAGTTGAATATAAAGTGAGCGGGTGGAAACTTTCTGAAACCCGTAAACAGATTACTTTCACCGATAGCAAAGGGATAGGCAAGTTAAAACTCAAAGGAACGTGGGATTTAAACTTCTACCCAATAGACCAGATTAAACGGGTGAGGATAGTTCGACGTGCAGATGGCTACTATGTTCAGTTTTTAGTTAATGCTGATCACAAAGTAGAATCTAAACCCACAGGTAAAACGATTGGTTTAGATGTAGGACTCAAAGAGTTCTACACCGATAGCAATGGACAGACTGAACCGAATCCGAGATTTTATCGAATCGGTGAGAAGCGTCTGAAATTTCGACAAAGACGAGTTTCACGCAAAAAGAAAGGCTCGGCTAACCGAACGAAAGCCGTTAATCGACTCGGGCGAGTCCACCTCAAAATAAGTAGGCAACGTGAAGAACACGCCAAGAGACTGGCGCGTTGCGTTATTCAATCTAACGATTTGATCGCCTATGAAGACTTGAGGATTAAAAATTTAGTCAAAAATCATTGTCTCGCCAAGTCGATTAATGATGCGGGTTGGCATCAATTCAGGAAATGGTTAGAGTATTTTGGAATTAAATTTGGCAAGATCACGATTGCGGTTAATCCGGCTTATACTTCTCAAAATTGCTCTAACTGTGGTGCAGTTGTGAAAAAATCTCTATCGACAAGAACCCACCGTTGTCAGTGTGGATGTGAGTTAGATAGAGATTGGAACGCGGCTATCAATATTCTGAATTTAGCCTTGGGTACTACGGGTCACGTAGGAACCTGGATTTTAAATCCGAACGCTTCGGGAGATTCTACCTCTACTCAGGCTGGAGTAATCTTGTCTGGGCAAGTTGGGTCTGTGAACGAAGAATCCCCACGCCTTTAGGCTGGGGAGTGTCAATGAACCTGTGGAATTGTACCTAAGATCTATAATACGAAAGGTTAATTTTCATCTGGGTTTCTTGATCACTCACCTGCTAGAAGCATGACGCAAACTGCTATTCCCGTTGGGACAATTCTGCAAAACCGCTACCGCTTGATTGGTGTTTTAGGCCAGGGGGGGTTTGGTCGTACCTATTTAGCCGAAGATCAAGGAAGATTTAACGAGCGCTGCGCCTTAAAAGAATTTATTCCCGTCCAAACGGGAACCTACGCCCTACAAAAATCTAAAGAACTGTTTCGGCGGGAAGCCCAAATTCTCTACCAAATTCATCATGCTCAAATTCCCCAGTTTGGAGCGGTTTTTGAAGAAAATCAACGGTTATTTTTAGTTCAAGATTATGTGGAAGGGAAAACCTATCACGCTTTATTAATGGAGCGGAAAAAAGCAGCACCAGGTTTTCCTCCAACCTTTACAGAAGCTGAAATTGTGCTATTTTTACGGCAAATGTTGCCCGTTTTAGCCCATATTCATAGTTTGGGAATTATTCATCGAGATATTTCCCCGGATAATATTATTTTACGTCAACGAGATCAACTGCCTATATTAATTGATTTTGGGGTGGTAATTGAATTAGCAACTCGGATCAATACCCCTGATTTAACCTTACCTCCGGCTACTCGCGTGGGAAAATTAGGGTATGCTCCTTTTGAACAAATTCAAACGGGACAAGCTTTTCCCAGTAGTGATTTATATGCTTTAGCGGTAACAGCTATTGTTTTATTAACGGGTCAAGAACCTCAATATTTACTCGACCAAACGGCTTTATCTTGGAATTGGCAACCTTATAGTAATGTCAGTCCGAATTTTGCTCAAATTATTAATCGAATGTTGAGTCGGCAACCGAGCGATCGCTATCCATCGGCTCAAGACGTTGAACAAGCATTACAAACCCTGAATCAACCGTTGAGTTTTCCCCCGACTCAAACTGTACCGATTCCCGTTCCTTCACCCACGCCCCAACCCCCAGACCCGAATTTTTCTCAACTCCCCACCCTAGCGGTCGGACGACCCTTAGTTACTCAACAAGGTCAACAGCAAGTCCAGAACAATAATAGTCCTGTTGTTACGCCTCCGACCCCTGCCCTCACTCCTAACCCTGATCCGATTTTCTCAAGCTCTCAATCCCTCTGGGATAAACCCATCACCGTGATTATAGCGGGTGTTTTGGTGGCTTGTTTAGCAGCTTGGGGATCTTGGGCTTTAGTTAAAGGATTCCTGAAAATTGCCGACCGCAACCCCGAAGAGCCCCCCTCGCAAGTCAATCCTCCCCTGGCTAGTCCTTCAAGTCCTATACCGTCCCTCCCCTTACCCAACTTAACTCCGAACCCCACCCTCAGCCCCGGATTGACCCCTTCTCCGGTTGTACCCACCCCCACTACAAAGCGCTTGAATTTAGTAGTGGGAGAACCAACGGTGGTTGAAGGTAATCTCAAAGCTAATCAAGCTGCTAACTATGTGGTTCTGGCTGAAGCTGGACAACAGTTTTATGCCTCTGTCAGTGGGGAAGGAGTTTTGTTAACCTTACTTGGCCCGGATCAAAAACCGATTAATCAGGGAGAAGCGGTTTCTTTATGGCAAGGAACTTTACCCTCCACCGGGGAGTATACCGTAATTCTCAATCCTATTCCTGGTCTACCCGAAAGTAACTATAAGTTAGACCTGACGTTAATTAATACCCTTTCCCCCATTACGCCTTCAGAACCTGAACCGGAACCTGTTCCCCTTCCTGAACCGGAACCTGCCCCCCTTCCTGAACCGGAACCCAGTCCTCAACCGACCTTTGCACCGGAGCCTGCACCCGTCCCTGCTCCAGCACCGGAGCCTGCTCCGACACCAGCACCTACCCCGGAACCTACGCCGGAGCCTACCCCGCCTCCGACTCCTGCTCCTACCCCGGAACCAGCCCCAATTCCAGCACCAGAACCGACTCCAGCACCGTCCTTGGAACCGAGTCCCACACCAGAGCCGACTCCAGAACCAGCCCCAGAATCTACTCCCCTTCCTTCCCCAGACTCTCAACCTATTACTACACCTAAGTTGGAATGAAATCTTTAGTGCGTAGCACTCTTAGAACAGCGCCATGTAGAGACGCGCCATGTAGAGACGCGCCATGTAGAGACGCGCCATGTAGAGACGCGCCATGTAGAGACGCGCCATGTAGAGACGCGCCATGTAGAGACGCGCCATGGCGCGTCTCTACAACTGTAAGAGGTAGCACTATAACCCTTTTCAGGAAAATTAAGGGAGAGTTCAGTAGAGTTCACTATGGATCTTATTGATAAAATCAAAAGCCAAAATCAGGTTAATTTAGATCAGAAAGAATTTTTAATAAATTATTTACAAGAGATTAATCACTGGCAAAAATCAAATAAAAGTTATCCTAAAATTTTAATATCAGAATCTGATCCGATTTTGTTTTTATCGGCTTTTGTAGCTGCGGTGACAGTAAAATGTCCTGTGTTTTTATGCAATCCTCAATGGGGAAAAGAAGAATGGAAACAAGTTTATGAATTAGTTAAACCTAATTTGTTAATCTCTCAAGGTCGAATTTTAGAGTATCAAAATTCTCTCCCTAAAACTCATGAATTGCTTCAAAATCTGATTATGATTCCCACGGGAGGAACTTCAGGAAATATTAAGTTTGCTGTTCATACTTTAGATACTTTAACGGCTTCAGTTATTGGCGTTCAACAATATTTTCAAACTTCTGCTATTCATTCTTTTTGTACTTTACCCCTTTATCATGTTAGTGGATTAATGCAGTGGATGCGATCGCTTTTAACCGATGGACAATTCATGATTACATCCTTTAAAGCTGTAGAAGCAGAAGACTGGATTAATTTTAATCCTCATGACTATTTTATTTCCTTAGTTCCCACCCAATTATATCGCTTATTACAACAGCCCTCCTTAACAAATTGGTTATCTCAATTTCAGATAGTCTTATTAGGAGGAGCGCCCCCTTGGTTAGAGTTATTAGAACAAAGTCGTTTGGCTCAAATTCCTCTGGCGTTAACCTATGGAATGACAGAAACTGCTTCTCAAATTGTTACCTTAAAACCCCCGGATTTTTTACGGGGAAATAATAGCTGTGGGAAGGTTTTACCCCATGCTAAAATTAAAATTCAGGATCAAAATGGAGCCGAATTAAAACCAAATCAACCCGGACTGATTACAATTGAAGGGGATTCCTTAATGTTAGGATATTATCACGATAATTTTGATCCTCAAAGGCGGATTAATAGTTTTATCCCTGATGATTTAGGTTATTGGGATGAACAGGGATATTTAACATTAGTAGGAAGACAGAGTAATAAAATTATTACTGGGGGAGAAAATGTATTTCCCACAGAAGTAGAAGCGGTTATTCTTTCTACGGGTTTAGTTCAGGATATTTGTGTAATAGGGAAACCGGATGAATACTGGGGTGAAATTGTGGTTGCGGTCTATGTTCCGAGTTTTAAACAGGTTTCTCTGGTGGAATTAAAACAGGCAATGATCGGAAAATTATCTAAATTTAAACATCCTAAATTGTGGATTCCTTTAGAACAGTTACCTCGCAATTCTCAAGGGAAATTAAATCAAAAACTGCTGCAAGAATTCCTTAAGGATTATCAGGATCAGTAAAGTCAGTATTACTCATCGTAATATGTTCATCAACACTTACTGGCCCTGCTCCAAAATAGGTAATCATCAGTAACCCACCCATAATTGATAAATTTTTGAAAAAATCAATTTTTTCTGAAGGGATATCCCAAAAATTATGAAAGATGAAGGTTGTTGGAATTAAGAATAGAATTAAAAGCCAAGCTCCTAAATGGGTTTTATACCCGACCACTAAGGATAATCCTCCGACAATTTGGATAATAATAGTTACTACTAATAATACCCCTGCAAACGGTAAACCTTTTTCTGTCATCATCGTTTGAGTATTGGCAAAATCCAAGATTTTATTAACCGCAGCGTGAATGAAAATCGTTGCTAAAAATGTTCGTCCTATTAACGGAATAAACTGTATCATTATTTAACCTCTTTTTATAGTAGGGAACAGGGAACAGTAAGTCATGAATAAGTTTACTGGATTTAGAAGTATCCTAACTGTAATGCGTAGTGGTGGTGTATAACCTGCAAATTTTTCTGGTGGGCAAAGCCCACCAAATCAATAAATAACAAAAGGGTGTTCATTTAATGTAAAATTAACCCTACTCCTAAGAATAAGCTACTCCAAAATTGTAGAGAAATCGCAATAAATTTGCAATTGCTAACTAAGTTAGGCTGGTTATGATATTGACTAACATGACGACAGAGTTTGATAGCAGAGGGAATGCCAACAAAGCTGAGTAACGTCCAAATGGGTAAAATTCCCAATAGCACTAATCCCCCGGTTAACAGAAAAATACTTCCACAAACCCAAGGTAAAAGTTTGGCACCTTTTTCTGTTCCTAAACGAACAATTGGAGACTTTTTACCCGCCAAAATATCATCTTCCACTTGATGAAAATGGGAACAAAATAAAACTAAGGTGATTGGAATTCCGACAATAATTGATGTGGCTAAACAAACCCATGACCAGCTTTGGGTTTGACTATAATAGGCGGCGGAAACCCCCAAAGGCCCAAAAGCAAAAAAACATAAAAATTCTCCTAATCCTTGATATCCTAACCGAAAGGGAGGCCCTTGATATAAATACCCCAACCCACAACACAGGAGAATTAATCCTAAAACGGTTAAATCCTTTTGCCACCAACAAATTGCTAATAATCCTAAAAGAGCTAAGGCTAAACAACCATTCCCAATAGCGAGAATAAATAATTTATTTCCGGTTAAATTGACTAAGGAATGATGCTTATTTTTGTCAATTCCTGTTTCTGAATCAAAGACATCATTCAAAAGGTTTTCCCAGGCTAAAATTAAAATAGCAGCCGTGATAAAGGTGGTAAAAACTTTCCAATTGAGGGTAGAGGTTTCAAAGACGGCAACGGCAGTGCCGACCCAAATTGGCATAATGGCCACACTATACATCGGAGGCTTAATCGCCGCTAACCATAATTTATTTTTTGATGCTGTAATCAGTTCTGTGGTCATAGCAAGAGGATTTAAAACGATGACATCCTATCATTCAACACATTTTTGACCCATCAAACTCCTAGAAGTTTACCCCTAACTCCCCTTAAATAAAAGTTGCTAGATGGCTTAATTATCATTCCACGTTCCACCAGTTTGACGGCCTGATTGTCCTATAAGAATAACTGATAATGGTCGAGAATTCCAAAACAGGAACCCAGAGGGAGTGGAGGGACAGGGGCAGCAGAGCAGGGGCGTCAATACCTGACCCCTGATATAGTAGTCGCGTCGGGGGTGTTAGGACAGAGACTGATGCCAAAACCCTGTGCAGAGCACTCTTTTCCTGTCTGTTCGGTGTTAAGCTGTTCCCTGTTCCCTGCTATATAAACTTTTTTTACAGACTGAAGGGAAGATTTTTACAAGAGAGATTATGAATAAAGGGTAAATCGCGCTGAAAGTCGTTAAGTTATATTACGATAATCAAAGTTAACGATTTTTCGGTAATACTTTTCCCTGTTCTAACCTTTTCTTGTTCGTTTTTTATATGCCAGTTTTTCCTTCTGCAACCCCGTTATTGCAAGATCGCCAAGAACTGCATCGTTTTTTGTTAGAGTTTCAGCATCATGGATTACAGGATTACCAGACTAAAATTCTAAGTATTGCTCATGAAATTCAATGGATTGATCCGTTAGCAGTTTTACAGGAGTTTTATCATCCTAATTTAATTCATTTTTATTTTGAGAAACCTCAAATTGAGGAATCCTTTGTTGCGGTTGATACGGCTATAAAGTTCACCACAGGAGGAAAAAATCGGTTTTTAGAAGCTCAAAACTTTATTCAGTCTTGTTTAGATAAAACTGTTATTATTGGTTCTAAAAACAGTAATTTACCTAAACCTTATTTCTGTTGTAGTTTTACTTTTTTTGATCAACATTTTAATTCTAATTTATCGGCAGATTCTTTGCCGGATTCTTCAATTCATCAAGAACGAGTTTATTTTCCGCCTACTACCATATTTCTACCAAAATGGCAAGTGATTCGCAAAAAAAATCGCTGCATTTTAATTGTTAATATTGTTTTGAAGAAAAACTCTAAAATTGAAAATATTTTGAGTGATGTTTGGTATAAAAGTCAACAAATTAATGCGTTAGAAAAAACCTCAATTCTCTCGGTTGCCTCTGAAAATTCTAGTTTATTATTGACAAAACAAGTAGAAACTGACCCGAAACCTTATTTACAGTTTAAACAGTCTGTGAATTCTGCTTTAGATTTAATTCAAGCTAAATCTTTAAAGAAATTGGTGCTTTCTCAACCCATTGATGTCGTTTCTAAAAAACCGTTTAATTTGATTCATTCTTTAAATAATTTACGATTTTTGTACCCCGATTGTTATATTTTTTCAACGGGAAATGGCAAGGGTCAACAATTTATTGGTGCGAGTCCAGAACGGTTAATTAGTTTAAAAAATCAGGAGTTAATTACCGATGCCTTGGCGGGTTCAGCCCCCCGGGGCAAAACGCCTTTAGAAGATGTTAATTTAGGTCAAGAATTACTGAATAGTGAAAAAAATCTGCGTGAGCATCAAGTGGTGGTAGATTTTATTGTTGAACGGTTATTAAATTTAGGGTTAACTCCGAATTTAACAGGTTTACCTTGTTTAAGACAACTCACCAATATTCAACACCTCTGGACACCAATTCAATGTCAAGTTTCAACTCATATTCATCTATTAGAAATCTTGGCGCAATTGCACCCCACTCCGGCTGTGGCGGGGACTCCTAGAGATATTGCTCAACAGCAAATTCATCATTATGAAACTTTTGATCGCTCCCTTTATGCGGCTCCTATTGGTTGGATTGATCATCAAGGAAATGGAGAGTTTGTTGTCGGAATTCGTTCGGCTTTATTAGATGGAAATCGTGCTAGACTTTATGCAGGAGCGGGAATTGTGGCGGGGTCAGAACCGGAAAAAGAACTCGCTGAAATTCAGTTAAAATTACAAGCTTTATTACGAGCATTAGTTTAATATCAGTTATCAGTCATCAGTTATCAGTCATCAGTGAAGAGTTGACAGATAATTAACAGTTGATAGTTACAAACTTTGGGTGTCTCCCTAAAGACTATACACGGATGATTGATCACTAATTAATACTGACGATGCTAATTAAAGAGATTGGAGAACAAGGTTTATTGGCAATGGTGCAGCGTTTTTGTTCCCCCGAAATGGTGGGGGATGATGCGGCGATTTTGTCAGTTCCTGGGGATGAATCCTTAGTGATTACAACGGATATGTTAGTCGATAACGTGCATTTTAGCGATCGCACCACATCCCCTTTTGATGTCGGATGGCGTTCAGCCGCCGTTAATTTATCCGATCTGGCTGCGATGGGTGCGTTTCCATTAGGAATTACCGTTGCATTAGGAATAACAGGCGATAAACCCGTTGAATGGGTGGAACAACTTTATCAAGGATTAACAACCTGTTTAAATCCGTACAATACCCCCATTATTGGCGGTGATATTTGCAAATCTTCGGTTACTTGTATTTCTATTACTGCTTTTGGAAGTGTTAACCCAGATTTAGCCATTAAGCGTTCTGCTGCCCGTCCTGGGGATGTGATTGTGGTTACGGGATATCACGGTGACTCACGAGGCGGATTAGAATTACTGTTGCATCCCGAATTAGAAACCCAATTAACACTTGATCAACGATTATCTTTAATCCAAGCTCATCAACGTCCTCAACCCCGCTTGGATGTTTTACCAAAACTTCAAACCTTGTTAACGTCCCACCCTTCTTATGTAATTGCGGGAATGGATAGTAGCGATGGACTCGCCGATGCCATTGTCCAAATTTGTCGAGCGAGTCAAGTCGGAGCTCAGGTACAACGTTGTCAAATTCCGATATCAGAAGCTTTACAAACCTTTGTTCCCTTTCAACAAGCCTTAGAATGGGCATTGTATGGCGGTGAAGACTTCCAACTGGTGTTGTGTCTACCTCCAAGTTTAGGTGAAACACTGGTTCAACAATTAGGAACAGGAGCCTCAATCATCGGTGAGATCACATCCAACCCAAAGATCCTGTTAATCGATGATGCTGAACCCTCAATCGGAGAAGAACTATCCCTCAGTCGAGGATTTCAGCACTTCTAATCAGAACAGGGAGTTATGAATCATTAATTTTAAATTAAACCTTCAAAACTCGAAGCCATCGGCGGCTAATATGAAATCGGAGTAGGGCGTTTCAAGTTCTGGATTCCCAACGGTCGCCACAAACTGAAAACGCTGCCTCTCTCCAAATTCAATCTACGCTTTCCAATTTGTAGCCACTAATTCGGCTAAATCAACCACCCGTTGGCTATAACCCCATTCGTTGTCATACCAAGCCACGACTTTCACCATGTCGCCACCCATAACCATCGTTAAGCTGGCATCCACAATAGAAGAAGCGTCATGTCCCTTGTAGTCAGAAGACACCAAAGGCAGATCGCTATATTCCAGAATTCCCTTCATATTGCCTTCGGCTGCTTCTTGGAGAGCTTGGTTAACTTCTTCGACGAAGGTTTTCTTCTCCACCTGTACCACTAAATCCACAATAGAGACATTAGGGGTAGGAACTCGGAAAGCAATCCCATTGAGTTTTCCTTTTAATTCAGGAATCACTAAAGCAACGGCTTTCGCAGCACCCGTAGAAGTCGGAACAATATTCACCGCAGCGGCTCTGGCCCGACGCACATCCCGGTGACTAGCATCTAACAGACGCTGATCTCCAGTGTAACTGTGGGTTGTAGTCATTGTTCCTTTGACAATGCCGAATTTTTCATGCAGCACTTTAGCAAAGGGAGCTAAACAGTTAGTGGTGCAACTGGCGTTACTGAGAATCCGGTGTTGATCGTGATTGTAGTCTTGGTGATTCACACCCACCACAAAGGTATCCACGCCATCTCCTTTTCCAGGAGCCGTAATTAGGACTTTTTTAGCCCCGGCTTGAATATGCTTAGAGGCTCCTTCCTCCGTAATAAATACCCCAGTGGATTCGATAATTAAATCCACACCCCATTCTTGCCAAGGCAAATTCAAGGGATTGCGATCAGAGACACATTTGATGGTTTTGCCATTAATAATAATGGAGTTTTCATCGGCTTTGATATCCACGCCTTTGAGCGTCCCCAGCATGGAATCATATTTCAGCAAATGAGCATTGGTACTGGGATCAGAAGTATCATTGATTCCCACGAACTCTAAATTGCTATTTTGCCGAGTTAACCAGCAGCGTAAAACGTTACGTCCAATCCGTCCAAAACCGTTAATTGCGACTTTAATCACCTTGTTCCTCCTAACAATGGCATCGCCCAAACCAGGCTAAAGTTTAACGAGATAGATGTTTCTATTGACCCCAATCATACCGTAAAGGCTGTCGCATTCTTCCCTTTTATTTAGGGGTTGAGGGTGAAACCGTCACATCGTCGCACAAATGTCGATCGCTTTCTTCTAAGTCCCCATTTGTCTGTAAATAATCTTGTACCCAGTTACATCCGTGAGCAATCAAATGATCCAGCGATCGCACTTGCTGAAGATTCCACAAAACAACGGTACTATCCTCACTCGCAGAAGCCAGTTTTTGACCGTCGCGACTAAAAGCAACTTCCCAAATCCCTCCGGTGTGGGCTTTGAGGGTGGTTAATAAGGTTCCGTCTGGTTGCCATAATTTAATCATGCCATCCCCACTTCCAGAGGCAAGGAGTTGTCCATCGGGACTAAAGGCTACCGCCCGCACCATATCATGATGTCCCGTTAAAGTCTTGACTAACGTGCCATCGGGTTTCCAGAGTTTCACGGTTTTATCATCGCCACCACTGGCTAAAAGTTGCCCATCAGGACTATAGGCGATTGACCGAACCAGCATTTGACTGGCTTTAATCGTTCTCAACAACTGACCCTCTTTTGTCCAAAGTTTCACCGTGCCATCTCCACTACAGGAGGCAATCTCCTGACCATCGGGACTAAAATCAGCCACCCAAAGACCCGCTTGATGTCCCTTGAATTGCCGGAGTAAAACCGGAGTTTTCCCCTCGACATTCCAGAGTCCAACGGTTCCATCTCCACTGGCGGTGACCAGTCGGCTACCATCGGGACTAAACCGACTTTTTCTCAGAGCGCCTTGATGTCCTTTGACCGTTGATAGCAATGTCCCATCCCTTGTCCACAATTGCAGCATCCCATTCATACTGACAAAGGCTAACCGTTTGCCATCAGGACTAAAGGTGACTCCCATCAAGGGGTGATTGGCTTTTAAGATGCCTAGAGGCAGTAACGACTGTACCCCATCGCGAGTGTTCCAGAGTTTGACCGTCCTATCAAGACTAGCGGAAGCCAAAATTTGACTATCGGGACTAAAGGCAACGCTAAATACGGCAGTTTGATGGGCTTTTAAAGATTTAAGTAAAGGGTTCGACCATTTCCAGAGTTTGACTGTACTGTCTGAAGACATGGAAGCGAGGGTTTGACCATCAGGACTAAACTCCACATCCATGATCATCCCCTGGTGTCCCGCAAAGGTGCTGCGGAGTTGGGGATGGCTCCAAGTTGGCCCCACTCGTTGCCAGAGTTTAACGGTTTTGTCATCGGATACAGAGGCTAGTTGCTGGTTATCGGGACTGAAGGCTACATTCATAACCATGCCCTTGTGTTGTTTCAGGGTCGTAGAGACGTGCCATGGCGCGTCTGTACCAACGGGGGGATCTCCAGAAAATTCCCACAATTTCAGGGTTCCATCGGCCGAGGCTGTGGCAATGGTATTCCCTTGAGGATTAATCGCTATACCGAGAATTACGGCATTATGACCGGGGACAGTGGTTAAGAGTTGACCGTCAACCCCCCAAATCATCAGTTTCCCATCTTCTCGACTTGCCAGGATTTTTTGACTATCTGCGGTAAACGCCAGACCTAAATTTATACCATTCCCGGTCATGAAGGTTCTGAGCAGGGTTCCGTCTCGTCCCCAGAGTTTTACTGTCCCATCTTCACTTCCAGAAGCAATTAATTCCCCATTGCCACTAATCTCTACATTTTGAACTACCGCCTGATGACCCCTTAAGGTGTGGAGTAAAGTCCCATCCCGTGCCCAGAGTTTCACCGTGCGATCGCCAGAACCGGAAGCGATCAATTGACCGTCTCGACTGATGGCCACACCCCCCAATAGTGCCTGATGCCCTTTCAGGCTTTTCAACAGTCTGCCTTCTTTTGTCCACAGATTAACAGCATTATCCTGACCGGCGACAATCATCAGTTTTCCATCGGGGCTAAACTTAATCCCACGAGTTCCGGCCCAAGGTTTGGATAAGCGGTTATATTCATCAGCCCCTAAAATTGCTTGTTGAAGGGCTAATTCCACCTTGCTTTGAGTTTTCGGATCAACTTGACCTAATAACAATAGTTTTTTTCTAGCGCGTAACGCTTCAATTAAGGCATCTAAACGATGATTAGACGCAAATAACCCTTCAGAAGAGGAGGCTAGGGCTTGAATTTCACTAATTCGAGCTTTTCGTTCACTGATAACCACTTTACGATATTGCCAAAAATTCGTTAATCCTAACGCTGTTACAGTAATAAATGCTACTATTAATATTATCATTAATAACCGTTGTCTGTGAGCATTTTTTTCAACTTCTTTGAGTCGTTGGGCTTCTAAAGCTTGTTGAACTTCTTGCCTATCTATGGCTTCACTCGCTGATAAAAATTGATAATCTAAATCACTTAAACTTTTATTTTGTGCCCACTCTTGAGCATCTTGTAAGGCTTTTCCGCGTAATAAACGAGATTGATCCGTTTGTTCTGAGGCGACCCAATCTTCTAATAGTTGCCAGTAAGGACGAAGTTTGTTAAATTCTTTTTCAACCCATTGAAGATTAAAAACTTCTCGATAAATTCTATTTTTAATTTTTAGAGATTGTTTGTCTTGAATCACTAAACCCGACAACAGTAGTTCAATTTTTTCTCGGCTATCATCAACGTTTACGTCTATTTGATTTAAAATTTGTTGGTAGATACCCAGGAGTCTTCCGGCTTTTTGTTCGTTTCTCAGCAGGCGATCGCGGATGGTTCTTAAATGTTCAGGTTCATCTTGTTTTTCCCAATTAGTAATTAAATATTGTCTAGCAATAGACTCGACTGCATTTTTTTCATGACCCGGGGAAATCCTTAACCTCGAAACGGAATTAACAGTCATTAATTGAAAGATTAATTGACTAAATTTATGGGTTAAAAAAGGTTGTCCGCCTGTCCAATTTAAAATTTCTTTTAAAATTTCTGTGCCATTTTCACACTGATCATTTAATCCCACCGCTAAAGGTTGCGCTTCCTCAAAGGTAAAGCCGTCAAGATGAATGGGTTTCCCAATATTAAAAGGAGTTCGATTCCGATCTTGAATTAAATCACTGGGTGTGGAAACTCCACAAATTGCCCAAGTTATTCGATAATATTGGGGAGCTATGACTCTTTTATTATAAAAGGAGCGAATCAGGGCAAAAAAATCATCGACTTGAAATTTTAAACTTAAAACACTATCAATTTCATCAATTAAAATGATAATATTTTGATCAGGGAAATATTCTAATAAAATATCTTCAATAAAATAGCCTAATCTTTGCGCTAAAGATAATTCAGCGTTGTCTAACCACCAAGCTTTTAAATTAAATTGCCCAAACAAATGAAAATATCTACATAACTCCGCAACAATTCCTTTATACCACTGTTCAGGAGTAACGGTTTCACTTCCAATCACGGTTAAATCAATAATCGCACACTGAAACCCTTGATTTTGAAGTCGATGAGTTGTCCGTACTAAAAGAGAAGATTTCCCCATCTGCCGACAATTAAGAATATAACAAAACTCTCCCTTTCTTAAAGCTTCATATAATTCTTTATCAGCTTTTCGGGGAACATAACTCGGTATATAAGTAGCCAGACTCCCCCCAACTTGATAATAGGATTTAATCATCAGTTATCAGTGTAGAGACGCGCCATGGCGCGTCTGTATCAGTTATCAGTGTAGAGACGCGCCATGGCGCGTCTGTATCAGTTATCGGTGTAGAGACGCGCCATGGCGCGTCTGTACCAGTTATCAGTTTATTACCTATTGCCTATTGCCTGTTCCCTGTTCCCTGTTCCCTGTTCCCTGTTCCCTGTTATTAAAGAGGTAAAGAAGGTGCTGGAGGAGGGTTAACAGAGCGTTCAATGGTGATTTTATTGCTTTCTCGTTGAGTTTGCATTTCAACGGCGATCGCTTCAAAAAGTACCTCTAAACTACTGTAAGGAACTTCTAAATCAACAGTGGTTTCAATTTGATCAAACCCATTAGGTGAAAATTCTGTTAACCACCGAGGGCCATCAACAACACTGCGAGTTTGCCGATCAAACAGCCAAACTTTGACATAAATTCGAGGTAAACCATCGGGAAGTCGCACCCGAACTTTTACCAATCGTCCGGCAATAATTTCTGTAGTTAAGACTTCAATTTCTGGATCTGGAACGGGTTGATCCTCTGATAAAATATAGGGGATGGGTTGATTTGTGGTAGAAGTTTCCGGTTTCGTTTCTTTCCCTAGTTTACGTTTTGAAAAAAATGCCGCAGGAGATTCCAAAGGTTCATCATCGACAACAATTTCTTCTAATTCTTCCTGGGGATGAATCACTTCTGAGAAAACAGTGGAACAGGCATCTTGCCTGTCGTCATCACTGTCATGATCAGAACGTTTAACAATATTAGTAGCAGCATTAAACGGAATCTCCGGTAGAGGATTAACGTTAGCGCGTTTAACCCATTGTGACCATGACCGATCCTGGGCTAGAGAATTTAACCGCGACCAAAATCGATTATTGAGATCCAACGCTTGAAACGCTTGTTGAACCTCTGGATCTTGTTTGGGTTTAGGGATATGGTGTTCGGATTCTACTATTGAATCTGGAGCAGGTATCGACAAGGGTGAAATTGAAACGGGGATATCTGTAGACGTTGATTCGGACGTTTCAACACCGATTGATAAATCCTCAGATACGGGAACCCCAGGGGTCTGAACCTCCTGAGTCGTTGAACTCTGGCTGAATGTGGGTAAATCTAGGGGGGTAGAGGGTCGAGAGTCGGTTCCAGACGAATGAATTTTGGGCGGCAAAATGGTGGCAATCTCAGGAGCAAAGGGTTCAGCAGAAGGGGATTGAGCCGTTTTTATGTTATCGCTGAGGTCGGGTAATTCCAAAACTCCCAAATCCAAGGTTGAAAGGTCAGGGAAGTCTTCTTGATCCTGTTGGGTGCCAAAACCTTGATCAATAGCTTCGAGGAGATGTTCAACCTGAGTCACAATGTTAAAAGATTCGGTCGTGACGGGAACTCCATCATGGGAAAAGATGACTTCCCCTAAAATTAAACGGGTTTTGCATTCAAAGGGAATATAAACCACACCGGAAAAAGACAGGGGAAAATCCGAGAACCGAAGGGGTTGGCTGACCTGAAATAACGGTTCTGCCGTTTGGGGGTCGCGTAAACGAAATTGCAGTTCACAGGAAGGAAGGACGGGATAAACAGAAGTTGAAGGCTGAGAGGGGGAAGCGATGGGTAGTTCGATGCGTCCCCATAGGATTACAGGTTGTCCCAAACGGGCCACAAAGGAATCTTGATCGAGGCTCAGGTGCAGTGCCTTAAGTAAAGTCTCTACCGCTTGCAGAGGTTGGGGAGACTCTTCAACCAGGGACAGGGGAGTTTCAGGGGTTAAAACTTGGGGTTGTGGGGGTTCAGCAACCGGATTTGAACGAGAGGTGGGAAATTGTACAATTTTAGGGGAAGGTTCCGGTGTTAGCTCAGTATGTACCGATTCTGTAGGGATAATATTAACTGTCTCTGGTTCAGTTTCTTCAAAGGGCTGATCAAGGTCTTCTAGGTCTACGGGGAGAACTCGGAGTTGGATTGTTCTTTTGCCAACGGTTGATAATAATCCAGAGGTCAGTTGAGGGGAGCAGGAAAACTGCCAATTTCCCGGTTTTAAGGAGGTATAAGGCATCACCACCATTAACCCTTCGGAATTGGTCGTTAGTGTCCGTGTTTGAATCTGTTGAACGGGTGGAAGGGCTTCAAAATCTTGATAGATAATGCGAACATCAATGGAAGTGTTTGTATAGCCAGAACGGGCGACCATCCGATAGCGCCCTTCTAAAATTTCAACATCGGGGGATTCTAAGGTCAGCCAGCTATTATCCCCTTCTTTTTGGACTAGAAATTCCCAACTTGCCATTTCCCGCCTCTATATCAGGTGGTGTTTTGTCTTTCCTACAATATAATAGCGGAATCAGAGTCAGGAAATAGGAGGAGGCAGGAGGCAGGAGGCAGGAGGAATAAAGAATTAAGAATAAAGAATTAAGAATAAATCTCTATTCTTCTTTCCCAGTTCCCTCTACCTTCTGTCCCCTGCCTCCTGCCTTCTACAGTAATCCTGTATTCATTCCGGGCTTGCCCGTTGCCAGTTCCACTTTAACAATTTTACCGCCCATTTTCATGATGCGTTGTTGTTCTTTGAACCAATTGTCATAGGGAACTAACTTTGTAAAGTAAGTATTTTGTAATTCCCGTTGGGTACGAATCCGGGTTTGGCTTGGCACACAAGCTGTTACTTTAAACATCCGCATTTTTTTTCGTCTCTCCTGAGCAAATTTAACAAGTTTTAGATCAATTTTAAATGCTCAAAGGCCGGGAGTCAGAAGTCAATACTAGCTCGCTAAAACTTATCAGGAATAACAGACAAGCCTTTGGCGGTCTAGCACTCACTCCAGACTTCCCTGGCCTTGAAGGTTGTTCGGATTTTGAATTGGGAATTTAGTTAGAAATTCACCCTCAAAAACCTAACATCGGTTTTAGCTTAAGCCAGAGGAGATATAGTCAAAGTAAATGCCCATTTCTTTGCCAGCATCAGCACCCACTAAACTAGCGGTGACTTCTTTCATGGCTTGGATGGCTTGAACGGTAGAACCGATGGGAACACCCAGAGAGTTATAGGTTTCTTTCAAACCGTTGAGCACGCGCTCATCGAGAATGGAAGGATCGCCAGCTAACATGGCGTAGGTGGCATAACGGAGGTAGTAGTCTAAGTCGCGAATGCAAGCAGCATAACGACGGGTGGTGTACATATTTCCACCAGGACGGGTGACGTCAGAGTAAAGCAGAGATTTGGCTACTGCTTCTTTGACGATGGTGGCTGCGTTGGCACTAATCGTGGAAGCAGCACGAACCCGCAGTTCGCCAGTGGCGAAGTAGGCTTTTAATTTGCCCAGGGCGCTGGCATCCAGGTACTTACCTTGAACGTCAGAAGAATTGATTACGGAGGTAATGGCGTCTTGCATGATTGTTCTATTTCCTTGTAGTCGCTGAATCTAGGAATCGTTTAAAAAAGGTGATAAAGCAATCGGAACTATGACATTGCACCGATCACATAGTCGAAGTAAGCTGAGGCTTCGGCTGCATCTTCACCAGATAACAGACCAGCAGCAACATTCTTCGTAGCACGAATTCCTTCGACAACGGCTTCAATGGGGGTACCCAGAGATTTGTACATTTCCCGAGCGCCAACAATCCCGATTTCTTCGATGGGGGTAACATCGCCCGCAACGATTCCATAGGTGACCAGACGCAGGTAATAGTCGAGGTCGCGTAAGCAGGTAGCGGTCATTTCTTGGCCATAAGCATTGCCACCAGGAGAGACCACATCAGGGCGTTTCTGGAAGAGTTGGCTTCCAGCTTCTTTGATGATGCGCTCACGGGCACCTGTCAGCGTTTCGGCGATGCGAACGCGACGCTCACCAGAGGTGACGAAGGCTTTGATTCGATCTAATTCACCAGGGCTGAGGTAACGCGCTTCGGCGTCGGCATTAACGATGGATTTTGTGACGATACTCATTTTCTACAAAAAGCGTTTAGCTAACGTTTTCCTGATTGACACTCTCCCGAAAACCCATGTAATTGAGTTGGAGAGTCTCAGAGTGACCTCTGAGCGTTCCTGCTTGTTCAGATACATTCTGGATCAAGGCATGATCTTAGAGTGTATCTGCTTTGTGATCCGCAATCAAATCTATTTTTATTTAAGATTTTTATCGGTTCACTTTTGGCTTGTTCCTAGCCCTCAAAAATTTTTGAGATTTTTAGGGGACAGTTCACAAGCTTGACATCCTCCACTGCCCGAAAGCAAGTGAATTCCCAGCCTGCTCCCGATTCGGGTCTGCATCTGATGGGTTGACGCTTCCTTGATCACAGCCTAAATTCTTAGGTCTTATGCTTTCTTTCTCCACGCCCGTTTAGAGTCTCCGAATGCCTTCCGGCGACTGTAACTCGCTTTGGACATTCGCCCAATACTGTTACTACCTATCGCTTGTATTTTGAGGCATAGAGCCCACATTCTTAGCGGGATTGTAATAGTTTTTAACATTCCACGAGGCGGGAGCGGTGTCCACTGGTTTTTGCAGGTAAAATTTAATCCAAAACATCATCAACCCTAAGCCCAGTCAAAAACTATATCTATTTTTTGAGAACACCGGAAAACTAATGTCACAATAGATTCGGTTTCTATCTGAATTGTTGCTTCCAGAATATGCGTCTAACTCCATGGAATTGTCCTCCGTTCAAAGTTCTACAACAGTGCTTTCCGGGTTTTAACGGTTTCAAAACCCTACTGACAACCTTAGTGATTGTTAGTGTATTCTTTTTTACCCTTGTTCCGACCGCGTTAGCCAATTTGGATGATGATCGCTTTGATGGTAATATTTTTGCGCTGTATGGGGGAAATGGTTCCCTAGTCCCTCCCAGAGTTACCTTAGCAGAATCCCGTAGACAAGGTAGACCCGCTTTATTAGTCTTTTTCTTGGACGATAGCAAAGATTGTAAAAAATTTACAACAACTGTATCTGAACTTCAGCGTTTTTACGGAAGGTCTGCTGATTTTATTCCGGTCAATGTTGATACTTTATTACCCGATACCCAGTTTTCCCCCCAGGAACCGGGCTATTATTACAAAGGCTATGTTCCTCAAACCGTATTAATTGACCAGTCGGGGAAAGTGGTTCTTGATCAAAACGGACAAGTTGCTTTTGAACGTGTCGATGATGTGTTTCGTCAAGTTTTTGATTTACTTCCTCGGTCTGAATCTGTGGAATTGCGGCGACGTTCTTTCAATGAATTTAACACCGAGTTAGTAGAAACTCAGCGTTAAAACCGTTGGGGATATTGTGGATTGTAGATTCGACCGGGCGATCGCTTCATAAAATGTTACATTTTTGTTAAGATTGAGTCAGTCGGTCTATTTTCCCCTATTAATTTCTAAACCAAGCGTGATGAATACCCCCTCCTCTCCAGCATCCTCAGAAGTTAAACCTAACGAATCCAAACCCAGCTATGTTAAATTAGCGATGCGAAATATGGTTCGCAAAGGCGGAAAGTCGTTGTTTCATTTGGCATTAACCACGATGGGTTTATTAGGATTTCTCATCGGGATGGCTTACCTGACTCGCTAACCCCTAGAATTTTAATTAAATTTTATCGGATAGCAGTCGCCAGACCTATTAAGACAAAGAGTGATACAGCAAAGCTAGACTTGTGTTTGTCTTTTCCTCCCTGTTCCCTGTTCCCCATTCGTAATTCGTAATTCGTAATTCTCTGTTTCCTTCTATAAATGAGCGTTAAAATTGAAGTTAGTATACAGGACTGTTTTTGGGATCGGTTTGTATTAGAAAACCCAGAACCTAACTCCAGCCCAGACGAGATTATAGAGTCTTCCCCGGTTATAATTGACTGTCCCATCAAGGAAACAGAATGGGAAAATTGGTTTCAAATTTGGCTGAATCATTTACAGTTTGATCTTCCCAGAGCATCCAGTTATGAATTAAGCTTGCGTCTGACGGATAATACGGAGATAGAAACGTTAAATACTCAGTATCGTTCCCAAAATAAACCTACGGATGTGTTAGCCTTTGCTACATTAGAGGTCGATTGTCCCCGACCTCCCGAAATTTTATCTTCTCAATCCCTGTATTTGGGTGATATTGTCATTTCAGTGGAAACTGCTTACAACCAAGCTCAAGAACAGCGGCATTCCCTCAAAACCGAGTTAGGATGGTTAGCGACTCACGGGTTATTACATCTTTTAGGTTGGGATCATCCTGATGATGAAAGTTTAACGGAAATGTTAAACCAACAACGAGTTCTTTTAGAAACCATTGGATTAGTTAACTCGCTACAGTGACTCCCTGAGTACAGCACAAATTCTCAGGTAGAACCATGAAGCACAGATTTATAAAATTATGGTAGATTGCTTGCAGTATGCCTATGGAAACTGAATGTGGTTAAAAATGTAATCAGTGAAGGATCTATCCACTAATGCACCTAAACAAACCCTCTATTTCCGAATTTGCAGCCTCATCGTTGATTTCTCTACCTCAAGGAACAACACCAGTACAGCCCAACCGGTCTGATGCTATGGGAAAAAAATATAACCGAGAATTATCTTGGACAATAGCATCTAATTTATTAGTTAGCTTTAGATATGCTTGGGCTGGAATCATCTATGCTTTTAGAACCCAAAGAAACTTTCGGATTCATACTATTATTGGAACCCTAGCCATTGGCTTGGGTGTTTTTTTAAATTTACCCAAGGTGGAAGTGGCAATTATTGGCTTAACCATTGGGGCGGTAATGACAATGGAATTATTGAATACAGCCATAGAATCCGTTGTTGATTTAACGGTGGGTCAGTCTTACCATGAGTTAGCCAAAATTGCTAAAGATTGCGCTGCTGCGGCCGTTTTAATCTCTGCTATCGTGGCATTATTTGTGGCTGTAATCTTACTATTACCTCCTTTCATCGCCTGGATTAACCTTACCTTATTAGGAGTTTAAACCTTGATTATTGTTATTGATAATTACGATAGTTTTACTTACAATATTGTTCAATATTTAGGAGAGCTAGGTCAAGAATTACCGATTGCTTCTGAAGTTCAAGTGTTTAGAAATGACAAAATTTCTATCGAAGAAATTCGTCAGATGAAACCTGATGCTGTGGTGATTTCTCCAGGGCCAGGTCGTCCAGAAGATGCCGGAATTTCCCTAGAATTAATTCGAGAATTAGGGCCAACTTTACCCATTTTAGGCGTATGTTTAGGTCATCAAAGTATTGGTCAAGTATTCGGGGGGAATATTATTTCTGCACCGGAACTGATGCACGGAAAAACATCCCCCGTTCATCATACTGGGGTCGGTGTTTTCTCTAATATCGAGAATCCCTTAACCGCCACTCGCTATCATAGCTTAGTGATTGAACGAGAAACCTGTCCTGACGTTTTAGAAATTACCGGATGGGTAGAAGATGGGACAATTATGGGGGTTCGCCATCGGGACTATCCCCATATTCAGGGGGTACAATTTCACCCGGAAAGCGTTCTCACCCGTTCTGGAAAACAACTCTTAAGAAATTTCCTAGAGCAGATTTGACACTCTCACCTTACATCGCGAAGCGATGTAAGGTGAGATTCTTTGTTCAGCGAATCGACTTGCCTTAACAGAACGGATTCTGTCAAAGTAGAGGTCAATTCTCCCAAAGCGTTCACCTCGACTTCGCTCGGTGAGCGGAGCCGAACCAAAGTTCCGGTATGTCCTGCCGTACTTAATCCAATTCTTAAAATATTTTTTGCAGCATTTTCATCCCTATCTAACTGACATCCACAACTACAAACATGGGTTCTTGTTGATAGGGATTTTTTGACGGTTTTTCCACAATTAGAGCAATTTTGGCTTGTATATTGAGGAGGAACAGCAATAGTAGCCTTGCCATACTTTCTCCCAAAATATTCTAACCAAATACGGAATTGATACCAAGCTGCATCACTAATTGATTTAGCTAGACAATGATTTTTGACTAAGTTCTTAATTCTTAAATCTTCGTAGGCGACCAAATCGTTAGATTGGATGACGGAGTATGCAACACGCTTGCTAAACTCTTTTCGTTGCCGACTAATTTTTAGATGAGCCTTAGATAATCTCTGTCTGGCTTTTTTGCGGTTATTAGACCCTTTCTGTTTACGAGAAAGTTGTCTTTGTAACCGCTTAATTTTCTTCTCTCCTTTTCTTAAGAATTTGGGGTGATCTACTTTATTACCTTGGTCATCAGTGTAGAAAGCAGATAATCCTACATCTAAACCGATTGTTTTATTAGTTGGTTCAGATTGAATCTTAACGTCAATTGAGAGTAGAAATTGGCAATAGTAGCCGTCTGCACGCCTAACTAATCGAACTCGTTTAATTTGTTCGGGTTGATAGAAGTGCAGATCATAGCTTCCTACTAACCGTAACCGCCCAATCCCTTTCTTGTCAGTAAAGGTAATGGCTTTACGAGTTTCTAAATTTAATTGCCATCCGGTTGTTTTATATTCAACCGAACGGCAATTCTTTTTGAATTTAGGGAAGCCTTTTTTGCCGGGAACTTTCCGTTTGCAATTATCGTAGAATCGAGCGATAGCTGACCATGCTCTCTCGGCGCTAGATTGTCTAGCTTGAGAATTCAATTCCGACGCGAATTTAAAGTCATGAGCTAATACACGACAATATTTGTTCAAATCGTACTTATTAACCCCTTTGTTATCCCTCCAATATCTTAAACACTTGTTCTGGACGAATTGGGCTGTACGAATCGCTTCATCTATTGCCTTGCGTTGTTGCAATGCGGCTCTAACTTTAAATTCTAAAACCAACATTTATGCTACCTATCTCGACCTAAATCTAGGTTAGCACAAGTTTTCTGTTTTGTGTCAACTGTTTCTATATCGTGCTACACTGGGTATATTCCTCGGTTTTTCATCCCACCGTTAAGCAAAGCTGTAACTATAGTACCTTCAAACCGAGATCCTAGATAATTGTTAACTCGGAACGGTCATCCCGGCTTTAATCCCTTGCTTCCGTCAACCCAAAAATTATGAAACGGCGAAAATTAATTCAATTAACAACCACCACGCTATTAACAACGTTAGCAACTGGGTTAACGTCTCAATGGCAAAAATCTACAGCCCAATCTGCTTCTGGAAATACTTTAACTGTCCAATGGTTAGGACATACGGCTTTTTTATTTACAGGGGGAGGATTAAGAGTTTTAGTCAATCCTTTTCGCCAAATTGGGTGCACCAGTGGTTATCGCAGTCCGCAACAATTTCAAACGGATTTAGTCTTAATTAGTAGCCGTCTCTTAGATGAGGGAGTGATAGAAGGATTTACAGGAAATCCCGCTTTATTATATGAACCGGGTGTCTATCAATTTAATGGCACTCAAATTCAAGGGATTCGCACGATTAAAGACCGATTTGAAGGGCGCAGATTTGGCGTTAATGTCGCTTGGTTATGGAAACAAGCCGGGATTAAAATTTTACATTTAGGAGGACTAGCAGCCCCTTTAGGAATGGAAGAACGTATTTTAATTGGTCGTCCTGATTTAATGTTAATTCCGGTTGGCGGAGGTGCAAAATCCTATACCCCAGAAGAAGCCAAAAAAACCATTGAATTTTTGAATCCGCGAATTGTAATTCCCACCCATTATCGAACGTTAGCGGCGGATGCAACAACCTGTGATCTTGAACCCATTGATAATTTTTTAACCGTAATGGCAGGAAACTCCATACAAATTCAACAAACAGATACCCTGACATTAACCGCCGATAATTTACCCAAACAAGGCCCCAGAATTGATGTCTTAAGTTATAACTTTGATAATAATCCAAGGAGTTAGGTTTTAGTTTACAGTTAATCTTTAGTTGTTAACAAGTACAGTCGGGATCTTTAAAATTAACTAAAATTTTGATGAATCCCCTACCAAATGATAACTGATAAATCCTCATTGTAAATTTTTTATGAATCCTCAAAATCACACTCAAAAATTGAAACAAATAACAGTATTTTTTAGCGCTGTTGGGGTGATACTCGGCGGAAGTGTACCCGTTGAAGCGCAACTGTACAATCACACCTTAACAAACTTTGTTAATATGGCCCAAATTCCCGCTACAACATCACTGGATATTGTGGATACGGTGGTGAGTGCGGGTGAGTTTACAATTTTAACCCAAGCCTTGCAAGCGGCGGATTTAGTCGATATCCTGAAAGCAGAAGGGCCATTTACAATATTTGCACCAACGGATAAAGCATTTTCAGAACTTCCGCCAGGAACTTTAGAAAACTTACTCAAACCCGAAAATAAAGCAGAATTAGTCAAGATTTTGACCTATCATGTTGTTCCGGGAAAAGTATTGTCAACTGACCTCAAATCTGGGGAAGTCGAAACCGTAGAAGGAGATACCATTAACGTACAAGTGGGTGCATCGGTAAAAATTGATAATGCAACAGTTATTAAAGCTGATGTTCCAGCTAGTAATGGGGTCATTCATGTCATTGATACCGTAATTAAACCCAACTAATTTACATAATTTAAAGAGGATTTAATCATGAAAAATTTAACAGAATATCGAAACTCAGGTAAACGGGTAGGACTGATTAGTATTTTGAGTATTCTAAGTTTAGGAACAATTTCCCCCGTTGTCGCAGCAGAAGTTCAGATATCTCCCCATTCAGACCTAATTTGTCGCCAAGATATTGCCCAACTTCCAATTCCTAAAGAAGTGATTAAAGCTGTGGGTGGAGATTTAGCTAGTATTATTTTATCCGATGACCGTTTTACAATTTTAGCAGCGATTTTACAAACAACCGGATTATTAGATGCTCTAAAAAAGGGAGATTTTACAATTTTTGCTCCAACGGATGAAGCCTTTGCTAAATTACCCCAAGAAATTTTAGAAGCTATCCTCAAATCAAAAGACTTGAGTAAAATTACTGATTTATTAAAATATCATGTGATTCCAGGGAAAGTCACCGCAACGGATTTAAAAGCAGGAGAAGTAACAACTTTAGAAGGAGATTCTATTACGGTAGGAACCGATAATAATCAAATTCAAGTCGAAGATGCCAGGGTAATTGATTCTGATATTCCGGCGAGTAATGGAGTTATTCATGTTATTGATAAAGTGATGGTATTACCTGAATAAGGTAAAATTAATCTTGATTGCATCTAAAAAACTACTTTATTCCCGGTTATGAAATTAAGCCTTTGCATGATTGTTAAAAACGAAGAGGAGACTTTAGCTAAATGTTTAAACAGCGTTAAAGGAATTGTTGATGAGATTATTATTGTAGATACGGGGTCAACGGATAGAACCCCAAAAATTGCTCAACAATTTGGGGCGAGTGTTCATTTTTTTGACTGGTGTGATGATTTTGCTAAAGCCAGAAATGCAGCTTTAAGTTATGCAACGGGACAATGGATTTTAGTCTTAGATGCAGATGAAAGATTAGCACCGGGAATGGGAGAATACCTCCATCAAATGATGCAAAACCGGGATTTAATTGTGATTAACTTAATTCGCCAAGAAATCGGTGCGAGTCAATCTCCCTATTCTTTGGTGTCTCGATTATTTAGAAATCATCCCCAAATTTGTTTTTCTCGTCCCTATCATGCAATGGTGGATGATAGTATTACCGAATTAATTCGCCAAAAACCTCAATGGAAAATTGGAACTTTACCGAAAGTAGCGATTTTACATGATGGATATCAAGCTGAAACTATCACTAAACGCAACAAATGGCAAGCCGCAAAATCATCAATGGAACGTTATTTAACAGAACATCCTCATGATGCCTATGCTGCGAGTAAATTAGGAGCTTTATATGTCGAAATTGGAGACTTAAATCGAGGAATTGAACTCTTAAAATTAGGTTTATCTCAAGGAAATGAGATAGAAGAAGGGGTTTTATATGAACTGCATTATCATTTAGGAATTGCTTATGGAAAACAACAACAATTCACAGAAGCAAAACATTATTATCAACAAGCTATTGAGATCAATATTTTACCTCAATTGAAGCTAGGAGCCTATAACAATTTAGGGAATATTTTTAAACAAGAAGAAGAACTAGAATCTGCTAAAATAGCGTATCAAACTGCTATTGAAATTGATCCGACTTTAGCGATCGCTCATTATAACTTAGGCATGACCTTAAGAGCAATGGGGGCTTATCGAGAAGCGATCGCAGCTTATCAAAAAGCCATAGAACTCAATCCCAATTCTGCCGAAACCTTCCAAAATTTAGGAGTTTTATTACTCCAAATTGGTCAACTCAGCGATAGTTTTCTGATGTTTAAAGCCGCCATTGAATTACACGAACAAAACAACTCCCCCGAAGCTGAACGCTTACGGATGGGACTCGCGGAAATGGGTTTTCGACTGTGAGATATCCCAGAGAAATTCCAAAAGATTTTTCCAAATTTTTCCAGAATCCGCTATCATGCAGCAAAAGCTTGTCAGTCGCTTGTCTAACGGATTATAGGATTTTACTAGGAGTTAGGTAATATGAGTAATACAGAACGGATTCCTGTGGGGATTGTGGGAGCATCAGGTTATGGTGGGGTGCAACTGGTTCGCTTATTGCAGGATCATCCCCTGGTCAAGATTGCCTATTTGGGGGGTGATAGTAGTGCTGGAAAACCCTTTTGCAGTCTCTATCCCCATTTGAATGAATGTGTGGATTTAGTGATAGAACCCATTGATCTTGATAAAATTGCCTCTAAATGTCAAATTGTCTTTCTATCTCTCCCCAATGGTTTAGCTTATCAAATGGCTCCCCCTTTGCTTGAAAAAGGCTGCAAAGTATTAGATTTATCGGCAGATTATCGATTTTCTAATTTAGACATTTATAAAAAATGGTATGGGGGAGATCGTCAGGATCAAGCGATCGCAGCAACGGCAGTTTATGGCTTACCTGAACTGTATCGCGATCGCCTTTATACCGCTCAATTAGTCGGTTGTGCAGGTTGTTATGTAACAGCGAGCTTATTAGCCATTGCACCCTTATTAAAACAGGGATTAGTGGTTCCTGATACTGCAATTATTGATGCTAAATCAGGCACTTCTGGAGGCGGTAGACAAGCGAAAGTTAATATGTTATTAGCAGAAGCTGATAGTTCAATTGGCGCTTATAGTGTGGGGGGTCATCATCGTCATACCCCAGAAATTGAAGAAATTTGTAGTGAGTTAGCCGGACATGATATTTTAGTTCAATTTACTCCCCATTTAATGCCAATGGTACGGGGAATTTTAGCAACGGTTTATGCAACCTTACGAGATCCGGGGTTAGTTCGAGAAGATTTAATCACCATTTATAAAGCGTTTTATCGCAATTCTCCCTTGGTTAAAATTTTACCGGGTGGAACTTATCCCCAAACAAAATGGGCTTGTGGAACTAATCTTTGTTATTTAGGAATTGAAGTTGATCAACGCACCGGACGAGTGATTGTGATGTCGGCTATTGATAACTTAATTAAAGGTCAAGCCGGACAAGGAGTGCAGTGTATGAATATTATGATGGGTTGGGAAGAAACATTAGGTTTACCGCAATTGTGTTTCTATCCTTAAACCGTTGTAGAGACGTGCCATGGCACGTCTCTACGGGATTATTTCTTAGGTTTAAACTGTTTTTCTACAATACTAACAATCGTATCTATAGGGAAAAATCGAGGTAAATCAACAATAATAATTGTAACGCACTCTTAATATTTTGTTGCTGTTGGGACTGCTTTAATGATAAAATAGCAATTATAAGTTCAGTTTTAATACTTTGCATTGGTTTTATGCACGAGAACAGTATAGATAGTTCGGATTTGGAAAGTCAAATATTTAGGGATTACGAAAATTTCAAGGAAGAAAATAAGACTGATATTCAGATAGCCATGAAAGAGGCTATGCTAGATCCTGAACATAAAGAAAAAGTTTGTCAGCTACTTTTCTTCATAAATCAGTTTCCTAAACTCCTAACAAAAGAACAAGAAAATCAAGATAAAAGCGACGTAAAAACGAAAAAAGAGGACACTACAGAAGAAAAAAAAAGCAAAAAAAATGACGTAAAAACGGAAGAGAAGACTACTCAACAAAAGTTTATAGGTATTCTAAAAAAATACCAAAATGGTAGAAAAGAAGCTAATTTGAAAATCAGGAAAGAGCTAGAAATTGGCGGAACTATTCCAGATCAGATGGTTCGATTGATACTTCAAAAGAGTGAAGAATGTACTGATGAGGAAGCTGAAGCCCACATCAATAGTCATATTCTCGCAATGTCAGCAGAAAATCTTCTTGGAAGTCTTCTGGAGAGATATATTGCAGGTGTCATTGAAAATCATGGCTGGATTTGGTGTCGTAGTGAGATCATTCTTGCGACTGATTTTATAAAATTTCCTACCCCACCTCAAGAAAAATGGATTTGTTTACAAGTCAAAAATGGAGACAATACGGAAAATAGCTCTAGCTCAAAAATTAGGGAGATATTTAAAGATAAGGATTATAAGGATCGTATTGATAGTAAACTTTGGTGTAGATCTTATTCTAAATGGGAACTGAAACGAGATAGTTTAAAAAATAACATATACGAAAAATTAGGAATAGAAGTAACGGATAAGAGTAAACTGAAAAAGTTTAAGGAAAAGCTTAAGAAAGAGCCAAATTTAAAACATATTAAACCAATAGGAAATTATCAACAGTGGAACACATGGATTGATTTAGCACGACAGCTTGGTTTTAATGATTTGGTCAACCCCCCCGATAAGCGAAATACAAATTGGGACGAACTTAATAAGATTATCGGTTTATTGGGTGATGATTCGATGTCGGAAGAAAAATTAGAAAAATATATCTCAGATCTGTATAATCAAGAAAACCATGAGTAGGGTACTTAGTCACTCAGATTAAATTCAAAGAAAGTTGCTTTCCTAATGTTTCTTCAAGATCACCCAGAGTTTCAACCATCCAACTCACATCGTCAGTCTTGTGGTAGCGCGAATAGGGAAAGTTTGGATAAACAATCGGTGTTTCTCCTTTCAAATAAGTCAATAACATTCTGGCGATAGCTCTTCCCAAAGAACAGGGTACTGCATTTCCGACTTGTCGATACTGATCGAGTAAAGTACCCGTGATGATCCAATCATCGGGAAATTCTTGTATTCGCTTGTACTCTTCAATACTCAGGGGTCTATCCTCTTCTGGATGGGCGAGGTCAGTTGCAGGCATAGCTGGATGGGTTACTAGGGTCGGAGAAGGCTTATCCCAAGCTAACCTCCGGTAGAAACCAGTTTTCCCGCCACCTGTATGATAAGAAGCCCCAAGTGCTTCCTGGTGAAGTCCTGTTGGTAAGTCCCGCCAATATTGTCCAGGTTTCAACAGCCGATAGTATTTGAGTCGTTTTTCAGGAAACTTAACAAAGTGGTGCCCATCTCTAGGTAGTCCTTCCAGTGCTTCTTGCAATGTCCGCCATCGTGTAAGACCATATAACTCTTTTTCTGAGTGAGTTGGTGTGAGATAGGGGAGTTTTTCTCCATCCCGGTTACAAGTAATAATTACTCTTTCTCGCTGTTGTGGCGACCCGAAATTAGCAGCATTATATAAATTGAAGGAAATGCTGTACCCGGCTTCTTTGAGTCGTTGAATGATAAACAGGAGTGCGCCACCCCTTTTTTCATCTTGAGATAGAGATGGAAAGTTCTTCCCCCTCATTTCATGGGGTCTGTGCTGTAACGGAGCAGATAGTAATCCTCGGACATTCTCAATTACTGCAAATCGGGGTTGAAGTTCAGTAATCAAATCAATAAACTTTAAGAAAACATTTCCACGTTCGTCGTTAAATCCTTGACGCTTACCCGCACTACTAAACGCTTGACACGGTGGGCCACCAACGATTATATCGATCTCTGTGGCTAAACTCAATCCTGCCTTTTCCCGAATTTCTGTCGCTGAATAATCTCTGATATCCCCAATAATGGCTAGATCTGGTCGATTTGTTTGAATAGTTTTTCGGGCTGCTCGATCAAGTTCACAGGCCAGAAGTATTTCAATTCCTTCTCTTTCTAGTCCCAAATCCAAACCCATGCAACCTGAAAAAAAACTTAACGCTTTTAGATATGGCTTCCTGAAATACTTTCGGCTATGACCAGGAATCAAGACACCATCTCCTTTTTTTAGGATATCTGCATAACTTAATGAGCAATCCATTCAACAATAGCCTCCCACTCAGGTTGATAAACTAAGCGACACTTATCCGTAGAAATCGTTGTTGGGCTTTAGCCTTATAATCTTTATGCTCAAGCCCAACAACACAATTATTTTTTCGGTTTAAACTGTTTTTCCACAATACTAACAATCGTATCCCTGGGGAAAAATCGAGGTAAATTCACAATAAATTGATTACTAAACCCCCCCGTTACTAAAGTTGAAAACTCTTTTTCTAAGGCTTGTAATGTCTCTTCAACCACTTGCTCCGCCGTTGCATAATTTTGTCCTGCACCTGCAAAGGTTTGGGGAAATTCTGCTTCTACAAAAAAGTTAGATTCTGTAGGGCCCGGACAGACGACTAAAATTCTCACCCCAGAGTCTTTATTTTCTGCCCATAAAGCTTCTGTAAACGTCAAAACAAAAGCTTTTGTTCCAGAGTAAACCGAAGAATAAGGTAAAGGTTGATAACCCGCAATAGACGCCACATTAACAATTGCACCCGACCTGCGTTTTTTCATATCGGTTAAGAATAAATGAGTCAGTTCAACTAAAGCTAGAATATTCAACTGAACCATTTGCACTTGTTTTTCTAAGGCTCGATCAACAAAGGCTCCATAATCTCCAAACCCGGCATTATTAATCAGTAAATCAACAGTTAATCCCGCTTGAGAGATAGCATCATAAACCGCTTTTGCTGCACCCGGTTTCGTTAAATCTTGAGGAATGACATGAGCTTTAATATTATATTGAGTTTGAAATTGTTCAGCCAGTTTTTCTAATTTATCTTGAGAACGAGCTACCAAAACCACATCCATTTTGCGAGATGCTAGTTCCTTTGCAAACGCCGCCCCAATTCCAACAGACGCTCCTGTAATTAATGCCGTTTTCATTAATTCTCAATCCTAAAATAACTTTCTAATCTATTATTGTAACGTATTTTTGATATTTTGTTAAGATTACTAGCTTTATATTAGAAATTAATAACCCAGAATCAATTGTAATCAGATGAGTGCATTTTTCGATACCGTCGATAAAATTGTTTTTGATGCAAACGGTGAATAAAATATAAACTTCCCCAATAACTAATCATTGCACAAATTAAGGCAACTGTGAAAGATCCAACCAATAAAGCACTCATAAAATCTGTGCCTAAATTGAGAATATTATCAAAGGATAAAGATTGTTCTTGTTCTAAAGAAAGGGTGGGAAACCCTAATAACCATTGACCGATATGAAAATTAAACCAATAAATCGGAATAGAGGTAATCGGGTTACTCACCCAAGTTCCGACGACCGCCAACAATTTATGACCCCGCAGGAGGGTTGCTAAAGCCACCCCTAAAATGATTTGTAAGCCAAAAAACGGAAACCAACCCGTAAACACCCCAACAGCTAAACCTCTAGCTAAGTATTCAGGTTTACCTTGACGGTGGATAAAACGACGATAAAAGTATTTCCTCCACTGACGCCATAACTTCTGAACGGGTTTGGGTCGAGATGCAGCCATTATTTGGCGTTGTCGGTGCATCTCCAGCAACGGTCGCATCCCATTGTCCTCCTACTTCTTGATTCATCTTAATTGTAGCGGGTTTTCTCAACCTCTATCAATGGGTTGTTTTTATGAAAGTGAGAACAGGAATAGAGAATAATCAATCAGAAATAGAAAAAACAAAATAAAAATAGAATATTCACAAAATTTTCACAAGTTGAGTCTACATTAGAATTGGATACCGGGAATAACTTTTTAGTCCCAGTTCGCTCTTAATAATACTTTACTTTGAATAAAATTCCTTAACCCTCCTATGAATATGAATACTTGTCCCTGCTGCTCTGAATCAATGCTTCGTCATACCCGCAACCATCAAGTCTATTGGTTCTGTCGTCATTGTTGGGAAGAAATGCCTGTATTCGAGCTTAAAAATCCGCCCCTCAGCATTTTATCCCGCAAAGAGACTTCTCTCCCTAGTCAACCTTCTCTGGTTCTATCTTTATTACGCTGACCGACCTCCTTTATAATACTTGATTAAGAAGTAGGCAATAGTGCGTAAAATTGAATCATCCCGCATAACATCCACAAGGAATAAAAATGTGAAAATTCTGTGTGTAGAAGATGATCCCAATTTAGCTAAACTATTAGAAACTCTCTTAGTGCAGCATCATTATCAGGTCGATTTAGCCAGAGATGGATTGATCGGATGGAACTTTGCAGAAACCTTTACCTACGACTTAATCTTACTCGATATAGGTTTACCTCGATTAGATGGTTTACAGTTTTGTCAACAACTTCGAGTAAATTCCTCCTCCCCCTCAAGCCGGAATTCTGATACACCCGTACTGCTGATGACCGCTTTGGATACAGTCACCAATAAAGTCATGGGTTTGGATGCAGGAGCAGATGATTATATTGTTAAACCGTTTGATTTACAAGAATTTTTAGCTCGAATTAGGGCCTTATTGCGACGACATCCAGGAACTCGCTCACCCCAATTAACTTGGGGGGAATTATGTATGAATCTTAATAGTTGTCAAGTAACTTATCAAGATCAACCGCTTTTATTAACCGCAAAAGAATATGAATTATTAGAGCTTTTTCTGCGAAATCCCCATCAGATTTTTAGTGTCAGTCGCTTATTAGATTGTCTGTGGAACTACGATGATTTTCCCAGTGAAGGAACAGTTCGAGCGCATATTAAAGGATTACGAAAGAAACTCAAAGAGCAGGGTTCTGAAGATATTATAGAAACCCTTTATAAATTAGGCTATCGATTAAGATTAGAAAAACAGAATCAAACCCCAAATAAAGCCCAAAAATCACCAAAAAAACCGGAAGTTTTGAAGGAATTTTCTCAACAATTAGATCCGTCTTTCCTAACTTCAGAAATGCTACCGGAATTGTGGCCCGTGTGGCAGGAGTCCCAACCCCTTTACTGTGAGCGCTTATCTATTGTTCAACAGGCGATCGCAGCCTTATATGAAGGACGATTAACCCCCGAACAACAACACCATGCAGAACGAGAAATTCATACGTTAATCGGATCATTAGGGTGTTTTGGATTAATGTCAGCCTCGGATTTATCCCGCCAAATTCAGCAAATTTTGAAATCGGGAGAACCCTTGGGATTAGCAGAAGCCGACCAACTCCAAACCTTAACAACCAAATTACGGAACGCCATTGAACAGACCAATCAACAGATTCACCCCAAAAGTGACCCCCAACCTCAACCTCAATCTAAAACCCCGATTCGCAGCACATTGTTACTTGTAGATGATGATTTTCCCCTGGCTCAAATTATTGCTATTGAAGCCGTGAATTGGGGCTATGAATCTCATATTGCCACGGATCTCCGCCAAGCCCAACAATTGTTGACTCAGTATCAATTTGATGGCATGATCTTGGATCTCAACTTCCCGAATTCTACAGAAACGGGATTAGATTTTCTCGCAACGGTACGAGATCAATATCCCAATATTTCAGTGGTGATGTTAACCGCAGAACCCGCCTGGATGAAGCGAATTGAGGCGGCGCGGTTGGGAAGTCCCTGCTTCTTGCAAAAACCCTTAACTCCCAATCAAATCATGCAGGCGGTATCCCAAGTTTTAGAGCAAAAAAATTCCCTATCGACTCGGATTTTAGTCGTTGATGACAATCTAATTTTACTAGAAGCTTTAGAAAGTGTATTAGAAGACGCAGGTTATCAGGTCATCTTGCTGAATCAAGCTGAAAAATTTTGGGAAATCTTAGAACAAACGGCTCCTGATTTGTTAATTCTGGATTTGGAATTATCCAACATCTGCGCCTTGAACCTGACAGATCCCATACCCTCCCCCAGTGTCACGGGTTGGGATTTGTGTGAAATTATTCGCCGTGATCCACGCTGGAACCGATTACCCATCTTGGTTTTATCCGGTTATACTGACCCTGAAACCATTCAACGCAGTTTTACCGCCGGGGCTGATGATGTTTTATCGAAACCCATTGGCCCCCAAGAATTGCTGACTCGGATTGAAATTCGACTACAACAGCGACAACGCTGGAAAATGACGGAATTGGATGAGTTAACGGGAGTCAGTCTCCGGCGAAAAGCGTTACAAGACCTGACTTCGTTACTGCATTTAGCCCAACGACAACAACAACCCTTCAGTCTAGTAATGTTGGACTTAGATCATTTCAAACGCATCAATGATCAATATGGACACGATATCGGAGATCAGGTTTTAAGTTATTTGGGCAAACTTTTACAACAATCCTTAAGACAAGAAGACGTGGTAGGACGTTGGGGAGGTGAAGAATTTGTAATAGGCATATATGGGATAATGAAATCTACTGGAATTCATCGATTACAGGAGATTTTTGAGGTATTCAGCCAGCACCAATTCTGGGCTAAGAATGGAATTCCCTTTCAAGTCACCTTTAGTGGAGGAATTGCTCAGTTTCCTGATGATGGCAAAGACATACAAACCCTTTACCAAGCTGCGGATACAGCCCTTTACCAAGCTAAAGCCCAAGGCAGAAGTCGAATAGTAATCAGTTGACAGTGTAGAGACGTGCCATGGCGCGTCTGTACCAGTGATCAGTTATTAGTTATTAGTGCAAGAGTGAGCAGTAGACAGTGGATATTAGAGCGTGAGCCAATCGTTAATCGTTGACAAGTAATCAGATTAGGTTCCTACTCAAAACTAAAAACTAAACTACTAATAACTGCTAACCTGATTACTGACTACTGTTTACTGTTTTACTGATATATAACTGTCAACTGCCAACTGTCAACTGTCAACTGATAACTGATAACTGATAACTGATAACTGATCTAAAAGGAGGGATTGATGAGTGATGAAGGATTGTCTCAAAAAAGTTTGGTTTATGATAAAGCTTATAAATTTGCGATTCGGGTTGTTAATGCTTATAAATATCTAACTCAAAATAAACAGGAGTGGGTTTTGTCTAAGCAGTTAATTAGAAGTGGTACATCAATGGGAGCGAATATTGCTGAAGCTAATGGTGCAATATCTCCAGCAGATTTTTCTGCCAAAATGTCTATTGCTTATAAAGAATGTCTGGAAACTAAATACTGGCTTTCTTTATTAAAAGACACAGGCTATTTAGATGAACAAGCTTTTAACAGTATCTATCAAGATGCTGATGAAGTCGGAAAAATTCTTTTTGCCATCCTTAAAAATACTAGAATCAGCAAAAACTGTCAACCGATAATTGATAACTGATAACTGATAACTGATAACTGATAACTGATAACTGATAACTGATAACTGATAACTGATAACTGATTATGGATCACCTGAAGACGAAAGCACAATTAATCGCGGAGTTAGAGGTGCTACGGGCGCAGGTGGCAACCCTAACACAGGTAACAGAACAGAGCCCGTCTAAACCGTCATTGTTGGTAAATTACTTGAGTTCTAGGGAAAATGGTAAATCCCTGCAAGTTCTATGTGTAGAAGATTGTGAAGTTTATCGCAATATTTATCAACGGTTCCTCAGACAAAATCAGGAGTATAATTATGAGATTATTAACTTTAATTTAGGGGAAGAAGCTTTAAGTTGGTGTCAACAAAATCAGCCCGATATTCTGCTATTAGATTATAGTTTACCCGATATGGACGGGTTAGAATTTTTAATCCAATTTCGGACATATTGGGAAAATCATCAATGTCCGGCTCTGGTTATTACAGGACAGGGAAATACAGAAATTGCCGTTGAATTCTTCAAACAAGGTGCTCAAGATTATTTAGATAAAAGCCAGATTACTGCGGATAGTTTAAATCGATCCGTGACTCATTTAGTTCAAAAAACTCAACTCTTACAGGAACAACAATGGCAACAACAACGCCAACAATTGATTGCTAAAACGGCTTTATCGATTCGTCAGTCTCTCAATTTAGACGAAATTCTGCAAACAACCGTTACAGAAATTAGACAGATTCTACAAAGCGATCGCGTGATTGTCTATCAATTTCAACCTGATCGCACAGGTATCATCCTACAGGAATCGGTTTGTGATCCAACCTTATCCCTTCTAGGACAGGTGATGCCAGAAGAACACTTTCCCTACACCTGGGTCACACCCTACGAACAGGGACGAACCCGAGTGATCCAAGATATTTATACCGATCCTGACATCAGTGACTGTCATCGAGAATTTCTCGAACAGTTACACGTCCGCAGTAACCTCATCGTTCCCCTGTTATTGCGAGATCATCTTTGGGGGTTATTAATTGCCCATCATTGTACCGCTCCTCGATTTTGGACAGCCAATGAAGTTAACTTAATGCAGGAATTAGCCACTCAAGTCAGTATTGCCATTCAACAAGCCACCTTACTCGAAGAACTACAACAGGAATTATTAGACCGAAAACAGGCAGAAATCGCATTACAACACAGTCAAGAACACTTAAAAACCGCAGTAGAATCGGCCGATTTAGGAACCTGGTGTCTGGATGTAGCGGCTCAAGTTTCTACGGTGTCTGATCGGTTTAAGGCGATCTTTGGCTTTCCCCCCACCCCAGGAACCGTAACCTTTAACTCGATTATCCAACATATCCATCCCGATGATTGCCATCGGGTCAGGGAAGCCATAGGACAAACCATCGCCCATCAACAACCCTATAACGCCGAGTATCGAATTATTTGGCCCGATGGTACAGTACGCTGGGTTTTGGCTAAGGGGAAGCCGTTGTCTGATCAAGAAGGTCATGTGGTCATGGTAGCGGGTTGCGTGCTTGATCTCACAGAACATAAACACCTGGAAACCCAGGCGCAAATTAGCGAAGAACGGTTAAATTTAGCCCTAGATTTAACCGGAATTGGCTGCTGGGATTGGAATTTGCAAACTCAGGACGTTGTGTGGAATGAAAATCACTTCCGCCTATTGGGATTAGATCCAGAAACGGCAGTTTCCGACTATGCAACCTGGCAAAAATCTGTCCATCCTGATGATATCGAAGACGTAGAAGCAGGATTGCAACAGTCCATCCAAACTCAAGAATTGTACTCGGTAGAATATCGAATTATTAAGCCCGATGGGAGCTTGCATTGGATTTGGGGTGCGGGTAACATTCTCCGAGATCAACCGACTCGAATGTTAGGGGTGATCAAGGATATTACCCCGCGTAAACAAGCAGAAATTGCCCTACATAATCTGAATACAGAACTAGAAGAAAAGGTTAAACAACGCACAAAAATATTAACTCAAATCAATAATCGTCTGCAAGAAGAACTGATAGCCAGAGAAATCATGGAGAACGAATTAAAAAACACCGAACAACTGTTACAAAGCTTCTTTGATGCGGCTTCCGTTGCTAATATTGGCTTAGGAATTCGAGATCATCAGTTCCGCTTTGTGCAAGTCAATCAAGCCTTTGCTGATATGAATGGTTATTCTATTGAAGCCCATCTTAATCATTCAGTCACAGAAATTTTACCCCATCTAGCTCCCTCAATTCAACCTTTATTACAACAGGTATTGGAAACGGGAGAAGCCGTATCTAATTTAGAAATGGCGATCGCTTTACCCCAAGAACCCAACGTGATGCGCTATTGGTTAGTGTCCTATTTTCCAATTCCAGGAAACAGTAAAAATCAAAATGCAATTGGGAATATTATTATAGAAATTAGCGATCGCAAACGAATTGAAATCGAGCGAGAAAAACTAATTGATATTTTAGAAGTAACGTCCGATATTATCGCAACGGCGGCGGTGAATACCCTGGAGGTAGAATACCTGAACTTGTCAGGTTGTCGAGTGTTTGGCTTTTCAGAACACACACCAATTGATCAACTTTCGATTCCTGATGTACACCCGCCCTGGGCTTTTTCTATTCTTAAAAATCAGGGAATTCCCACTGCGATTCGAGAAGGGGTTTGGATGGGAGAAACGGCTATTTTGAAATCGGATGGAGCGGAAATTCCGGTTTCTCAAGTGATCCTGGCTCATACATTTGGGACGAATCAAGTTCAATTTATTTCTACTATTATTCGTAATATTACACAGCAAAAACAAACAGAAGCAACCTTACGCGAATCCAACCGACGTTGGCAATCTCTTCTCGATAATGTGCAGTTAATTGTTGTAGCTTTAAATCAGGATAGTCAGGTTGAATATGTCAATCCTTTTTTCCTGAAATTAACCGGATATTCAGAAGTGGAAGTTTTAGGAAAAATGTGGTTTGATCACTTTGTTCCCCTTGATCAAAAATTAGAAGTCAACAAGACGTTCCAAGAGATTATGGCGACTGATTTCCATCCCTATTATCAAAATTCTATTCTCACCCAATCAGGAGAGGAACGCATAATCGCCTGGAATAATACTTTATTACAAAATGTTGAGGGTCAGCCTATTGGTACCCTCAGTATTGGAGAAGATATTACAGAACGCTATCAACTCGAACGTATGAAGGCTGAATTTATTTCGATGGTCAGTCATGAGTTACGCACGCCACTAACTGCTATGCAGGCGGGTTTGAGTTTACTTCATAGCAATATTATTGCACCGCAGTCTCCTGAAGGACAAATTACCCTGGATATTGTCATGACCGGGGTTAATCGGTTGGTGCGTTTGGTGAATGATATTTTAGATTTAGAGCGTTTGGAATCGGGTAAAATTCGTCTGGCAATTCGCCCTTGTGATGTTACGATTTTAATCAATACCGCGATTGCTCAAATGCAGGAGTTAGCCAATCAAGGTGGGATTGTCCTTGAAAGTCAGATTCAACCTTTTGAGATTGATGCTGATCCAGATCGATTATTACAAGTTTTGATTAATCTGCTGAGTAATGCCATTAAATTCTCTCCTAATCACTCTGTAATTCATCTTTCAGTGCATCTTTATCAATCTTCTTCAGATGATGAACAACCGACTATCAATACACATCAAGCTTCAACCTCCAACAAAATTTATCCACCCCTAACCTCTGACTTTTTGTTATTTGCAATTCGAGATCAAGGACGGGGAATTCCGAAAGAAAACCTGGAGAGTATTTTTGAACGCTTCCACCAAGTTGACAGTTCTGATTCGCGGGAAAAAGGGGGAACTGGTTTAGGATTAGCTATTTGTCGGAGTATTATTCAACAGCATGGGGGACAAATTTGGGTGGAAAGTCGTCTCCAAGTCGGCAGCACATTTTATTTTACAATTCCTATTAATTATGAAGCGAGTTCTTATTATTGATGATGATCGGGCGATTGGTCAAATTGTCCAGATTTCCTTAACAGCAATTGCGGGTTGGGAGGTATTGATGGAAACATCCGGTCAGCAAGGCATTGATCGAGCGTTAGTAGACCATCCTGATGTTATTCTATTAGATGTGATGATGCCAGAAATGGATGGTATTACGACCTTTAAAAAAATACAGGAAAGTTCAATTATTTCATCGATTCCGGTGATTTTATTAACGGCAAAAGCTCAGATTTACGAAAAGCAACAATTGATTGAACTTCCTATTGCTGGAGTCATTACTAAACCCTTCACAGCACCCGATTTAGTTCAACAGATGCGCTTGCTGTTGAATTGGAATGACTAAAATCAGTTATCAGTTATCAGTAGAGACGTGCCATGGCACGTCTCTACCAGTTGTTAGTTGTTAGTCCTGTTGCCTGCTATAGAAAATAACGGATATAGTTAAAGGGTCAATTCTTTTTCTGGCTGTTTGTGATTCCCTATTGTTAAAGAAAATATTAAGTTTTTATTGAATTCATAAAAAATTCATAAATTTTTTGTAAATAGAAGATAGATAAAATCCCCAAATGGGAGCATTTATGTACAAAATATTAACTCTTGAAAATGATAGATTTCTGCTGGAAATTTTATCGGAATGGCTAATGGAAATGGGTTTTTATTCTGTAAAAGCTCATACAGTTCAAGAAGGTTATGAACGGCTAAAAGAAGAAAATCCTGATCTCGTTTTATCGAGTTACACCCTTCCTGATGGGACTGGATTAGAATTGCTACAAAAAATTCGCAGGGATTTTAAGGATGAAAAAACGCCGTTTATTTTAACCACTGGATATGAATTGAAAACTACTGATAGCTGGCAAACTAATTACTTACCCAATGCCATTTTATACAAACCCTTCTGGCCCCAAATGTTGTTAGAAATGTTGCATTGTTATTTGCCGGATGAACCAAAACAAAATAAAGCTAGTTTTTGCCTCTATTAAAGTTTCCTCAATTCCCGGATAAATCTTAGATGTAAATCATTAGCGTTATTCTTGAGTCCCTAATTAATCATCAAAACAATGTATACCTACTCACAAGATTTTGAAATAGCTATTAATATTGCTATTGCGTTACTGAAAGATAAAAACGTCAATAACCTTTCTATTCTGAAAAATTTTCTCAGCTTTATTCCTAATCCTAATCATATTAAAGAAGTCTTGATCAAGGCTGTTCAAGCCGTCGTTAATACCTGTCCTCAAACAACTCTTTGGTTATTACAGCATCCCCACTGTTTAGAACCAGAAGTCAATGTTAGGGACGTGATTCATCAAGAAATCTCTAACAAACTTCTTGTTTCAGGATTAACCTTAGAAGATTTTACATTTGATTCCGAGGGTTATCTCGTCCTTGCTGATTCTTTCAAACCAGAGTTATTAAAGTCTTCTAAAATTCCCCTTCCGAATGAAGATATAACCCTGATTCTTACCGTTCTCCGTCACTCAGAATTTTAGGAATTACGAATTACGAATTAGGAATTACGAATAAAGATTTCATGGCTTCAATTTGTCGAACAACGGTTAAAGCGGAATAAGAAACCCCTGCGGTTCCCTCACCCGGATGGGTAGAATCTCCCACTAACCAAAGGTGTTTAATGGGGGTACGATTTGCTAATCCAAAAGGCCCAAAGGTGGAAAGTCGTTGACCCACTCCCCCAACGACTCCTTGAGCACGGGCGGTATAACGTTCAAAGCTGCGAGGGGTGGCGGCTTCTTGATAAATAATGGTTTCTGGAGTTAAGTCAAAATAAGACTTTAAACGGTTAATGGCGGTGTCGGTATACTGTTGTTTTAATTGTTGATAATCTGAACAGTTCCACCACTGTTGAGTATCGGTAAAACTAGAAGCAATAATTGTAGCTTGTCCTTCAGGTGCTCGTCCGTCTCCGGGGTGGCTGACTGATACAAATAAAGAATTATTTTCGCCAATAACGCCTTGATCATCATAGAGAAATTGTAAATGGGGAGGACAATTGGCTGGAAGGGCTTGTTGTTGCACTCCTAAATAAATCACAAATGCGCCAGATGCAGGCGGTATTTTTTCAATTCGTCGTTGATATAAAGGTAATGAAATCGATAAGGTCGGGCGTGTATTCTTAGGTTTTTCATCTAATAATTGAATTAAATTCTGTACCGTGACATTAGCAACAATTTGATCTGCTGTTTCTCGCCAAACTTCCCCGGTTTTTTGATTCCTAATTCTAACGGCTACGGCTTGACCCTTTTCTGTTTCAATTCCTTCAACGGTATGCCGCATTAATAGTTTACCGCCATCTCGTTCTAAGGCTTCAACTAAGCGATCGCTTAATACCTGCATACTACCTTGAAGATGGGATAATCCTTGAGGTTCCTGAGACACCCCTAACGCCGTTGCTGCATATAATAAAGCCGTTTCTTCCGTATCAACTTGAGAATATAATTTCAGTTGTAAATCTAAAAAGGTTTTGAGGCGCAAATTATCCTGTAAATTATATAACCGTAACGCATCAGCCACCGTCATCCCGGCAAAAGGTAAAGTAATTAAGGTATCGGGACGCACGGCCTGAATTAACTGTCCCAAATCCCATAAATTCCGAGGCGGTAACACGGGGTCACGGGCTTGAAACCGCCAACTGGCTTGAAATAAGGTCGCCATTAACTGCCAAAACGGTTCACTCCCCGGAAATTGTCGTTGTCGTTCCTGTTGCCATTTTTGCGGATCTCGCCACACCTGAATGGGTTGGGTTTCTCCGGGTAAAAACACCGCACAAGCGGGGTCACAGGGGGTCGCTGGGGGCAGTTCAATGCCTAATTCGTTGAAAATGCGGTGATGAATCCCACCAGGTTCCAGACCCGCCACCTGAGTCGCCCCGACATCAAAGGTAAACCCCCGACGTTGAAAGGTGGAAGCACACCCCCCCGGTACAATAGCTTGGTCTAAGATTAAAACGGAATATCCCCGATGAGCTAATAACGCCCCGGCGGTTAATCCCCCAATTCCCGCCCCAATCACAATCACCCGTCGTCCCGTGTTCACCCGCGTTGATCCTCAATTGCTTCATATTTCTTAATATTAGAGTAAGAAACCGGGTTTTTATAGGAATTTTGAGGTTGAGTATGAAGTTAACTCAAAAACCCGGTTTCTGAAACCTAACTGTGAAGTCGAGAAACCGGGTTTTTATAGGAATTTTGAGGTTGAGTATGAAGTTAACTCAAAAACCCGGTTTCTGAAACCTAACTGTGAAGTCGAGAAACCGGGTTTTTATAGGAATTTTGATACTGAGTATTAAGTTAACTCAAAAACCCGGTTTCTGAAACCTAACTGCAAAGTCGAGAAACTGGGTTTTTATAGGAATTTTGATACTGAGTATGAAGTTAACTCAAAAACCCGGTTTCTGAAACCTAACTGCAAAGTCGGGAAACGGGGTTTTTATAGGAATTTTGAGGTTGAGTATGAAGTTAAGGCAAAAACCCGGTTTCTGATTGCTAAATTCCCCCACTTCCGAGAATATACAAACTCAACAAAGTGCCACTATTCCATAAGCCGTGCATGAACATTGAGGCTAATAAATTACGCGATCGCGTATACACAAACCCTAGCACAATTCCTAACGTCATTAACGGTAAAATTTCCGAAATATTTAAGTGGGCTGCTGCAAACAAAAAACCACTTAAAATAATCGCACTCCCTAGAGGTAAATAACGAGTTAGGGAGGGTAATAAAAATCCTCGAAACATAATTTCTTCAAAGATTGGAGCAGCGATGGATGCAGTCATAAAAAAGATCGTTAACGCCACACTATCCCGACTTTCTAAGGCAATGGGTAATAACGGATTACTGCCCCCCTGTCCATCCCAAAGTTTCTGATTAATTAAAGAGACTAAAATCACCAACGGTAAGGCTACGAAATATCCCCCTAAACCCCAGAGAAACCAATTTCCTTTAAAATTCAGGGTAAACCAGCCTTCAGGTAAAGGAAAATAGGGTTTAATTGAAACATACAAAACGGAAAATCCCCCTACCATTAATAATAGATAGGTGATTAAAATATAAACCGCTTGAGTCCTAATTTCAAAACTACTGGGCTGAATATTTAACGCTTGGAAAATGGCTCTTAAGGTTAGGGGAATAAACAGTTGACCCAGTAAAGCAAATCCCACCACAAAAACTTGTAAAATTGTTTCTCCATTCCAAGGAATTAACCAAGCAACATCCATATTTGTTGCAAGGATAGAAGCCTTGCCTTTGAGAAGGGTTTGAATGCCTAAAACAATAGCTAATAAAAGTCCAATAACTAATCCCATTCCTGGAATAGCACTCACAATGATTAACTTAACAACCGCTTGTTCTGCCCGTTGTTGTTCTTGGGTTTCTAAAGCAACTAATGCTTCTGGACGCTGTTGTAAGGTATAGAGCTTAACTAAAGCTTGATAACGAAACCAACCGTCTAACTGTTTTTGTAAAATCGGTTCAGCATCGGGTAATAATCGGGCGGGAGTTTTCCATAATCCTGTTAACACTTGCGCTGTCATTTTTTCAGCTGGAAAAACGAGAAATTCACTATCTTGAGGTTCGATTAAACCCTTCCAGGTTTTTAAGGCTTTATCGGGTTGTTCTAACTGAGTTTGTAAGATGCCAATTTGCAATTGTAAATCTTGATTCAGTTGTTGTAATTGTTTTAAAGAATCCGGTGCAATTGAAGTTTCATTGGCTTGAACTTTAGCTAAACTTTTTCCAGCAGATTCTTGTACCTGTTGATATTGCTTATAAGCTTCCTCTACGGGAGTTTTGCCAATTAAGTTATCCTTCAATGTCATTAAACTTTCTTCTTCTGTCCCCTGGCTTTGCCATTGGGAGGCATGAAGCAGTAAATTGGTTTGATATAATTCCAAACGGCTTTGAATTTGCGGTTGAGTCCAACTATCAAGTAAAGATAAACTCAAAAAGCTAACCGCTACTACTGTTAAAATTGCTAAAATCCAGCGTTTTAGTGTCATGAGTTGCAAGCGTGAGGGTAAAACATTACCGAGTTTGAGCCAGAAACACAATATTTTAACTGATGCTGTCCTAAACAAGGTACAATGACATCTGGCTTAAATTCGGCTCAACTCTAGTTTAAAAGTCCAACTCCTCAATTAAAAAATGACGACCCGTGTAATTCTTGTCCGTCATGGTCAAAGTACCTATAATGCCCAACGTCGAATTCAAGGTCGCTTGGACGACTCTGTTTTAACAGAAAAAGGTTCTGTGGCGGCGCAAAAAGTGGGTGATGCCTTGACTGGTTTGACGTTCGATGCCTTGTATTGCAGTCCCCTGCAACGGGCGAAACAAACGGCTGAAATTATTGTAACGCGCCTGTCAAACCCACCTCAACTTCAGCCCCATGATTTGTTGATGGAAATTGATTTACCGTTGTGGGCGGGGATGGAACGTCAAGTGGTTCTCGAACAGTTTCCTGATGAATATCAAGCTTGGCAAGACTGTCCCCATGGGTTTTCGATGCGGGTTCCGACACCGGAAGGGGAAAAACAACATTTTCCGGTATTGGCATTATTTGAACAAGCTAAACAATTTTGGCGCGAAATTTTAAGCCGTCATCAAAATCAAACGGTTTTATTAGTAGCTCATAATGGAATTAATCGCTGTTTAATTGCGACGGCTTTGGGAATTCAACCTCAATTTTACCAAGGTTTACAACAATCTAATTGTGGCATTAGTATTTTGAATTTTACTAATATTATCCCCGGAGAATTACCGAAACCTGCGGATGTTCAATTAGAGTCGATGAACCTAACTACTCACGTCGGTCATAAAGTGCCTTCGGTGCGCCCCGGACATCAAGGGCCACGATTATTATTAGTGCGTCATGGGGAAACAGAATGGAACCGTATGGGGCAATTTCAAGGGCAAATTGATGTGCCATTAAATGATAATGGTCGAGAACAAGGTCGCAAAGCCGCAGAATTTTTAAAAGACATTAAAATTGATTTTGCGGTCACAAGTCCGATGGCACGTCCGAAAGAAACCGCCGAGATTATTTTGCAAGAACATCCAGGAATTGAATTACAATTAGAATCGGAATTTTGCGAGATTAGTCACGGGTTATGGGAAGGTAAATTCGAGACGGAAATCGAACAGCTTTACCCTGGATTATTACAGGAATGGAAAATAGCACCCCAAACGGTTCAAATGCCGGAAGGGGAGAATTTACAACAGGTTTGGCAACGATCTTTAATGGCTTGGAAGAAAATTGTTGAAACCTATAATCACCAATCTGTAACAATATTAGTGGTTGCCCATGATGCCATTAATAAAGCCCTTTTGTGTCAGTTATTTAATTTACCACCGGAGCATTTTTGGAATTTTAAACAAGGGAATGGTGCGGTGACAGTGATTGATTATCCTCACGGAATTGAGGGTTTACCTGTGTTACAAGCTGCTAATATTACGACCCATTTATCCGGTAGTATTCTCGATAAAACTGCGGCTGGAGCGTTATAATCAGTTATCAGTTATCAGTTATCAGTTATCAGTGTAGAGACGCGCCATGGCACGTCTCTACCAGTTATCAGTTATCGGTTTAACTGTTTTCTTCTGAATATGAATTGTCAACTGTTAAAGCAAGTTCGTGTGATTGATCCGGTTTCTAAACGAGATCAAATTGCTGATGTTTTAGTGATAGATGGTTATATTAAGACCATTGAATCTTATATTAATCATTACCCAGAAAATACCCAAATTATTAATAGCGAAGGGTTGATTTTAGGCCCTGGATTAGTTGATTTATATAGTCATAGTGGAGAACCAGGATTTGAGGAGCGGGAAACTTTAAATACCTTATTAAATGCCGCCGCAGCCGGAGGATTTACTCGGTTAGCGATTTTACCTAATACGATTCCTGCTATTGATAATCCAGCAACAGTAACCTTATTAAAAGAACGATCTCAGAAAGTTTCTCTAAATTCTGGATTTTCGGTTCCAAACTTGCATTTTTGGGGCGCATTCACCCAAGATGTTGCGAGTCAAAACATGACAGAATTTAGCGAATTAGCTAATGCAGGTGTTGTCGGTTTTGCCGATGGTCAACCGTTACAAAATTTAGCCTTATTACGAAGAATATTAGAATATTTAAAACCTTTAAATAAACCCTTAGCCTTCTATCCTTGCGATCGCACATTAGTGGTTAATGGAGTCATGCGAGAAGGTCATGATTCTATCTTATCCGGTTTACCCGGAATTCCAGACTATGCTGAAACCGTAGCCTTAGCCGCTATATTAGAATTAGTTGAAGTCACAAAAACCCCCATTCATATTATGCGGGTTTCTACGGCGCGAAGTGTGGAATTAATTGCTCAAGCGAAAGCCCGAAATTTACCAATAACAGCCAGTATAACCTGGATGCACTTATTATTAAATACAACATCCATTAATCGCATTTGGAATCAACCGTTAGAAGATGCTGAAACCTTAGAAAATCTAACTGTTGTTAATTCTATTCCTCTCCCCTATGATCCTAACTTAAGATTAGATCCGCCTTTAGGAAATCCTGCGGATCAACAAGCTTTAATTCAAGGAATTGAAACGGGAGTTATTGATGCGATCGCTATTGATCATACTCCCTATTCTTATGAAGAAAAAACCGTCGCTTTTTCCGACGCTCCTCCGGGTGCCATTGGCTTAGAATTAGCCTTACCCTTATTATGGAAAACCTTTGTAGAATCTGGGCAATGGTCAGCCTTAGATTTATGGCGAGTCTTAAGCAGTCAACCTGCTCTTTGTTTACAACAAACACCCCCTTCTATTCAACCCGACCAACCCGCAGAAATGATATTATTTGACCCTCAACAGCCTTCGATAGTCAATGGAAATACCCTGAAATCTCGCTCTATTAATACCCCTTGGTTGGGACAAAAAATTACAGGTCGAGTTGTACAAACTTGGTCGCCCCAAACTTAGGATAAAAACAGAAATTTCTAGGCTAAATGTAAGACTCAGGGTTTATAATTTAGCCTAGAAACCGTCTTGATTTTATTATTTTATTATTTTTGTTCATCAGGCGGATAATCAGGATCACCCAGTCCACCCATGCGGTCAGGAGGCCAAAAACGAACCGTAGCTCGACCGATAATATTTTCACGGGGGACAAAACCCCAATAATGGCTATCGTAACTATTATTGCGGTTATCACCGAGCACTAAATACTGGCCATCTGGGACTGTTCCTGGCCCCCAATTATATTGAGGTTTTTCCGCAATATATTTTTCCGGGAGAGGTTCACCATTAATAAACACTAACCCATTTTTTACCTCCACCGTTTCCCCGGGTAAACCGATAATTCTTTTGATAAAGGCATCTTTATATTGTTTTTTGAGTTCCTCTGTGGGGCTAAACACCACCACATCACCCCGATGGGGTTCTCCCAACTTATAGCCAACTTTATCAATAATCAATCGATCATTAATTTCCAAAGTTGGTAACATTGACCCAGAGGGAATGTAGCGAGCTTCAGCAACAAAGGTGCGAATGCCTAACGCCAAAAAGATGCTCAAAGTAATGGTTTTGAGGATTTCTACCCAAGGGTTCTCTTGCTGTTGAGGGGAAGGTTTAACGGGATTTGGCTCTTGATTGGGCGGGCTACTCATACGCAACGGATCACTGGACAAGAAACTACATTCATCATATCAAATTTGTCTGAAATTGGGGAATGAAAGTTCCTGATCATCAAAAGACAAATTTGAGGTTAAATCGTTTAATAGTAGATGGGATAAAGCAGATTATGTCTAATTCTTATGGTGTATTGATTCATCATGCTCAGATTTTGTTACCGAATGGTGATTTTCTGCTCGGAGATGTCGTCATTCTGGATGATAAAATTGTTGAGGTTGCTCCTGACATTGATCATCATACTTTCGGGGTCGATGATTGGGAAATTATTGATGCAGAAGGGTTAACTTTATTACCGGGTGTGATTGATCCGCAGGTGCATTTCCGCGAACCGGGTTTAGAATATAAGGAAGATTTATTTACGGCGAGTTGTGCTTGTGCAAAAGGAGGCGTAACTTCTTTTTTAGAAATGCCCAATACCCGCCCCTTAACAACAACGCAAGCAAATTTAGATGATAAATTAAGACGGGCTTCTGAAAAATGTATTGTTAATTATGGCTTTTTTATTGGGGCGACAGCCGAAAATTTACCCGATTTATTAGAAGCTAATCCGACTCCAGGGATTAAAATATTTATGGGGTCGATGCACGGAGATTTATTGGTTTCTCAAGAAGAAATATTAGACGGTATTTTTGCAAAAGGCGATCGCTTAATTGCGGTTCATGCTGAAGATCAAGCTCGAATTAATCAACGTCGTCAAGAATTTGCCGGAATCACTGATCCAGCCATTCATTCTACCATTCAAGATAATTTAGCTGCCTTACAAGCTACTCAACTCGCCTTAAAATTATCTAAAAAATATCAACGGCGATTACATATTCTGCATCTTTCAACGGGAGATGAAGCGGAGTTATTACGTCAAGATAAACCGGAATGGGTGACAGCAGAAGTTACCCCTCAGCATTTATTATTAAATATTAATGCTTATGAAACAATCGGAACTTTAGCCCAAATGAATCCGCCATTGCGAGCGCCTCAAGACAATGAAATCTTATGGCAAGCATTATTAGATGGGGTAATCGATTTTATCGCCACAGATCACGCTCCTCACACGTTAGAAGAAAAAGCAAAAGGCTATCCAAATACGCCATCAGGAATGCCGGGAGTTGAGACTTCTTTACCCTTAATGTTAACACAAGCCATGACGGGAAAATGCACGGTTCAACAAGTCTCTAATTGGATGTCTACGGCTGTGGCAAAAGCATATAAAATACCGAATAAAGGCAAAATAGAAGTGGGTTATGATGCCGATTTAATTTTAGTAGATTTAGAAACTTATCATCCGGTTTTGCGGGAAGAATTGTTAACAAAATGTGGTTGGAGTCCCTTTGAAGGGTGGGAGTTAACTGGATGGCCAGAATATACCCTTGTTGGGGGAAAAGTGGTTTATGAGTCAGGACGAATTTGTTCTAATGTTTGTGGGAAAGCGTTAAGGTTTGATGCGTCTTAGGATGTACTGATGAATATCTTATAACCGCTTACTTAAATAGTAAATAACAAACTGGCAATACTCATTATATTGCCCTTTTTTATTTTTATTTTGCCATTCATTAAGTTTTTTTCGCAAGAATTCTTTAGACCATATTTTTCCTGGAAACCTTTTATTTAACTCATCAATAATTGTTTCAAGAACTTTTTTTCGGTTAGTTTTTAATATTTGATTATTAAGATTTAGAATGTTATCCAACTCATGATTAATTGTTGTATCATCTGAATAAATTTTTCCATCACTTCCATACTTAATAGAATCCTCGCAATTCCTTTGAGGGTCAGCAGGATTTAATCTTATTTCTTTATCCCCTTTCCGAGCATTACAATGTTGAATCTGTTGAGGTTTTCCTCGATTTCCTTGACAAGAACCTAACAAATTGCGATAATCTAACTGTAATTCTGGATATTGATCAACGGATTGAGGTTTGAAATGTTCAATTTCCATGTTCTCTTCGGAAATCCGTTTCATACAATAACAGCAAATATAACCTTGTTCTTCCAGTAATGCTTTTTTGAGGGGGTCTTTTGGTCGATAATCCTCATAGGTTGCATTTGCAGTTTGCCGATATTTCAACAAACAAGAGGGTTCTGTTCTTTTAATAATTCGCTTCATTCTTTTCGGTTAAAAAAATTAATTAGGGTGTAAGCTCTAACCAATTCTGGATCATCTTCTCCAAGTAAATTGGTTAATTTTTTTAACTTAATTTTGGCATCTTCAATTTTATTATCATCAATCAGTTGGAAGCATTCATCTAACTGTTGTTGAACTTCAAGCGGACGTTCTGTAACTCCCATCAGTTCATAAAGGATGGAATTACTATCTTTTCCAAAAGTATAAGGAGTCTCTTCAATAACTTGATAATTTTCTAAGATAAACACATTTTCTTTATGAACTCGGCTTAATACTTGAGGTGAGTGTGTAGTAACGATAAATTGGCAATTGGGGAAGGTATTAGTTAATGCTGGAACAACGATTCTTTGCCATTGGGGATGTAGATGTAAGTCAACTTCATCAATTAAAACAATCCCTTTTCCTTCTAATACTTTTTCAGGTTCCTCTACCGATGGATTAAGTATTGCTAATCGTTTAGCTAAATCTGTTACCACCATTAACAACATTTTCTCCCCATCCGATAGTTTTTCTAATTTGAAATTTTGACCATTTTTTTCTATGGTTAACGTTGGAGTAAATCGGCGGGTTTCCAATTCTTGATCTGTCCTCAATCGAACAACATGAAGGTTAGAAAAATACGTTTGAGGAAAGTGATTCAAAAATTTTGTAATTGCTGTTCTAACAACTTCAAGATTTTTATTTCTATAGTTTGTATTTTCTCTTAAGCGAATTTCGTTTTCATAATCTTCTTCCTCTTTAAACCATTGAAAGAAGTCTTGAAAATTATTCACTTCATTTGAAAAAGCTCCTTCATAAGCCTTGAGTTGGTTTCCGGGTCTGATAGCGGTTGTTAATGAATATAATCTTAGTTGAGATGGAAATGTTAAAACCATTCGATGAGTCTGGTAATAAACTAATACTGGTAGGCTTAACGATGGATCATTCCCTAAATCTTCTAAAGTATTTTTTATGTGGTTTAATAATTCTTGCTTTTCAACTTTTTGATTCTTGGAATTATCTTTACTTTTTCTAATTGACCATGAAATTTTTTTATAAGGTTCAATGACAACCTGAATTAAATTATAAGATTCGTGAGATTTAATATAAATATCATCTTTTGTTAATGCTGTTTTATCACTTGATGTTGATTTGTTTCGCCGTGTTTTAAACATTATTTTACTGACATAAAATTCTAAAAAAATAGCGATCGCATCTAAAATAGAAGATTTCCCCGAACCATTCACACCAATAATAACAGCTAAGTTACGGGGAAACTGAAGCTTTAATTCTTTAAATCCTCTAAAATTTTGGAGATGAAGTTCCTCAATATACATACCTAAAGAGTTTCAAGGTTAACCTGATTCTAATCATATCATATTAATCGGGATATAACCTAAATTCATCCTTAACCCCCAAATAAATACTGCAATTTAATATTAATATTAGTATTATCTCCCGCCACGACAACAGCCGCATCATTAAATTTTGGTGGCCCTGTGAGAATAGCGGGATTTTTAGAGAAACCAAATCCTTCAGTAGGAATTCCTAACCCATTACGGTTAGCTGTTTTGTCGTTATTCGCATCATGAAGAACCGCAATGGCATAACTACCCGGTTGTAAATTATCAAAAGTCATGACCACAGGAACTTGTGTAATACTGGTACAACGACTTTGAATCGCATCGTCTCCATTACTGGGAAAGCCTTTATTACTCGCAAATAAACTCACACAAACTTGTCCATTTTTATTTTTTAATCCGTCAATGCTGAGAGTAATTTTGCTTTTAGTTTGAGCTTGAACAGTTAGAGGAATGCTAACAGCACTCAAACACAGAAAAGCTGCGAGAAATACTAAGGGTTTTGCTGGGTGAATCATGGGGTTATTTTTGCAATCGGTTAGACTGGAATTCAATCTGTTTAAATTATCTTACAACAGGATAATTTTGTAAAGTTGTTTTGCGATCGCATTTTATTAATTAGTCCCCAACTTAGAACCCCAGTTAACATTATCCTGGCCAACATTCAATAAAGTCGCAATCCGATCCCCTGTTTCTGTATAGGTTAATTCAATTTGTAGATAACTGTCCGGTTTATAAGGTAAACGATCAGCCCATTCAATGGCAACAATTCCCGGTTCTACTTCAATTCCTTCCCAATATTGTTCTAAATTCAAGTCTTCAATTTCTGAGGGGTCTAATCTATATAAGTCCAAATGGTAGAGAGGAATTCGCCCAGTTGTATATTCATTAATCAAGGTAAATGTCGGGCTTTCAATGGATTCAGGAATGCCTAACCCTGCTCCTAAACCTTGGACAAAAGTGGTTTTTCCGGCTCCTAAATTTCCTTCTAATAATAGAATACTATTAGCCGGGAGCGATCGCCCTAATTTTTTGCCGAATTCATGGGTAGCTTCAGCGTTGGGTAGATGAAATTGAGTCATATTCAGTTATCAGTTATCAGTTATCAGTAGGGGCGAGGTTTTCTCGCCCATCGTCAGTTATTAATTATCTAGGATAAAGTTAGTTTTTGTTATACCAGCGTAATAGAACTTGAGCTAAACGATAGGGATTATGGCGTAAATATCCCGTATTTTCATCCACATCCATAATATTACTCATCACAATTCTTCGGCCTAATTGTTTAACAAGATCTCGATCTAAAGTAACCGGATGAGAATCTTCTTGAGCATAGCGAATTAAGGCATTGGCTGGGGGAACTGTCCCTTGAAGTAACACCGCATCAAAGAGTTGATAACCGCAAGCTTTATCAATGGCTTTAATATGATCCGAAACGCTATAACCGTCCGTTTCTCCCGGCTGAGTCATAATATTACAAACATAAATCCGAGGAATATTTCGAGACGCTACTGCTGCGGCAATTTCGGGTACTAATAAATTAGGAATCACACTGGTATATAAACTCCCAGGGCCGATAATAATAAAATCTGCCTCTAAAATCGCTTGTACGGCTTTGGGAAGGGCGGGAGGATTCGGGGGAATACAACCAATCGTTACAATTTTTCCCTTCGCTTCGGTAATACTAGATTCCCCATGAATCCGCCGACCATCGGCTAATTTTGCCCATAAATGAACATCAGTTAAAGTAGCAGGTAAAACTTGACCTCGAATGGCTAAAACTTTAGAACTGGCGGCAATTGCTTGTTCTAAATCTCCTTCAATTTCTGACATTGCTGTTAAGAATAAATTTCCGAAACTATGTCCGGTTAATCCATCTCCTGCGGTAAATCGATATTGAAATAATTCCGTTAATAATCGTTCTTCATCCGCTAAAGCTGCTAAACAATTGCGAATATCTCCCGGTGGTAAAACCCCCATTTCTCGACGTAATCGACCGGAAGAACCCCCATCATCAGCAACGGTAACAATAGCGGTAATATTAGCGCTATATTCTTTCAATCCTCGCAATAAAGTCGATAACCCAGTTCCGCCTCCAATAGCTACAATTTTCGGCCCCCGTAATAAACGACGATGACTTAATAATCGATCAACTAATTGTTCATCTCCAGCCGGATGAAACGCTTCACTAATAGAATTTAAACTGCGGGTTTGACTCCACAGAATCAAAAGAATTCCCAAAGCAATCATCAATGGCCCTGAAATATAATTCGGAATAACAGTGGTAATCCATCCTAAGAAATTTTTCAGCAATTGTAGGATGTAATAAATTGGGGTCATTCCCGTCCAGATCGCTAACCCCAAACTGGTTACTAACACCCCGGTGGCGCTAATGGCCATCCAGCGTTTTACAAATAGTCCGGGGGCTAACCATTTAAACCATTGGTTAATCATCCGAGGAGAACGAGAGTTGGAAAAACCCAGATAGAGTCTGAATTTCATCATCCTGCGAAGGGTGTGTTTGAATGAACCAGTTGGCATAGGTATAGATCTCAGATGGATATGCAGGGTTTGACGACCAATTTACAATACAGTATGGGAGGCTGGCCGTAAAATAACGACTAGAGTTGAACTTAACAAGGCTATTTTTCTATCTTATTCTGAGGATTCCCCCAAGGAAAAATCAAGGGGATGAGGGTTATCCCTTCAGGCTCAGAATAAGGGCATAGGGTGAAAGGTACAATGATGAGAAGGGTTTGGCAAGATCATGAAAGACAGTACAACCGGAAAAAGTCATCGAATTGAAGTTGAACCCAGGGATTTGAAAGATAACTTGGTCTTATCTAAACGATCAGAATCCTTAGAACCTTTAATTGAGTTAAAAGGAGTCAGTAAGGCTTTTGGTTCTCAAGTGATTTTAGAGCAGGTTGATTTAACGATTTATCGGGGAGAAGCGTTAGGAATTATTGGCCCTTCAGGAACAGGAAAATCAACGATTTTGCGAATTATTGCTGGACTTTTACCTCCTGACCAGGGGGAAGTTTATGTATTAGGAAAAAAACGAGAAGGATGGGTCGATGATATTACTGATCCGATTGGAATTGCTATGGTGTTTCAACAGGCGGCTTTATTTGATTCTTTAACCGTTACGGAAAATATTGGTTTTTTATTGTATCAACATACAAAATTACCTCCTCGAAAAATTAAAGAATTAGTGAATGAAAAGTTAGAAATGGTAGGATTACCCAATATTGGCGATCGCTATCCCGCAGAACTGTCTGGAGGAATGCGAAAACGAGTGAGTTTTGCCCGTGCAATTATGCCAAATCCCGAAAATCCCAGGGAGACTCCAGAAGTTATTTTATATGACGAACCTACCGCAGGTTTAGATCCGATTGCATCGACGGTTATTGAAGATTTAATTAGAGATTTACAACATAGCGGAAAAGGATGTAGTACCTATGGAATTGTAACGCATCAAGATAGTACCATTCGACGCACGGCGGATCGGATTGTGTTTTTGTATCAAGGATTGGTTCAATGGCAAGGCACAATTCAAGAAGCCTACACAACGGATAGTGCAATTGTACAACAATTTTTTAGTGGGAGTATTGAAGGGCCGATTAAAGTTGCTCAATAGGATTAAGACCCTATGAATTTTAACTTGAATAATATTTTAACTAATCAGGTGCATTAGGTGGTTCTGCTTGCTAGAAGTTTCCCTAACAAAGCTTCCTCGCCTAAGACACCTAATTTTTTATATTCCTAAGTTTGTAAGACTACACTATCCTGAATAAAAAATGAAATTATACTGGAGGTTAATACCCATTAAACTAGGATTTACGTTTCTTTAAAAGGGGGCTTCCTAGTCCAACTAAAGCCAATAAACCTAATGTTGTGCTTGGTTCGGGTACAGAAGCTGGTTGAAATTCTAAAGTCATTTTTGCGAAAGAGACAATCGCATCATCGCTATAGCCAGCTTCTAAGTTTCCCTGACTATTGTTAAAAGCTGTTGCAATTTTGTCAGCACTGAAAAAATTAAACAAATTGATTTCAACGGATTGCTGTTTGCCGTACTCAACTGAATTAAAATCTAAAAATTTATTGGCGTTTAAGGAACCAATTCCTGTGATCCAAAAGTTATCATTTTTAGAGTACATAAACGGTGTTACGTCCAGATTGACTAAGGCTTTAGTTAGTGTACCTTTAATAGACTCAACACCAAAATTAAAATTCCACTCCGTAATTTCATCCTTTCCATCCCCTAATATTTTAGAATTGTTTGGTAGAAGGGTAAAATCTCCGTTTTGCAAAGAAGTCCCAAATGTCACTTCAGGGGTAGAACTTCCTACCACCTCATCCGAAATCAGGGTTGCTGCGAAAGCTTTACCTGGAATTAATGCAGATAAAACGAATGCAGTAGTTAAGGTAAACTTATTGAAATTATTCATTGCTGTAGCCTACTAAAGGGGAAAAAAAATCTACCATTAGATCAGTATTTTATTTAATCTAATGTGATTTGTTTGTTGTCTGAACACCATCCTAAATTGAAATTATGAGGAGGTGTTAACAAGTTTGAGGGTTTTACTAAATCTTTAATTTAAGTTGGCTCCAATAAAATATTAAATTAACTTATGGTTAAAATGATCTTTTAGCTTGAAATACAAATATCTAAAATTCTTTCTGATTCGTCAATTGAGGGGTTTTTAAAGTTGAAAAATATTCTCTATGTGGATTTAAAAAAGGTAGAATTCACTCTATCAAAAGGATGACTTTTTTTAAAATTTAGTTCAATAATTTGTTGCTGAATTCGATGGAATTTAAAAATTATATAAGTGAAGTTTATATAGTATAAACACGGATCAAATTAGGTCATATTTACAGAATTTTTATGAAACTATTCCTTTTGATCAGTAAATTCTCGGTTGTAAAGTACAGTCTGGTAACAATTATTGTTTAGTTTGTATATTCGATAAGGTTTAGTGGTGCGTGCGCTGTGCTTACGCACCCTACGGGGTTTTGTTTAGGATGTGGGGTAAATCAATTCCGACTTGATTATTAAAAATCTCCATATATCTTAAATCTCGTTCATCAAAACTGACTTTTAAATAATCAGGAATATCATAAATATCTTTCGGATGATAAGGGGGATAATTTCCGGGTTTGCGTTTATTCAGTAATTGCGTTACCCCTAATAATTCCCCATCAAAACTTAATATTGGCATACATAATAAACTACAGGTGCGATAACCCGTTTCTTGATCTGTTCCTTGAGCCGTTTGAGACTCAGGATGATCATACACATCAAAGGGAATCATAATCGGTTTTTTCATTTGGGCAACTTTTCCCGCAAATCCTTCATTTTTATAGATATAAAAGGTTTCTAATGTGCCATCAATTCTCGGAATTTTTGTCCAGAGTTTATCAGGATCATGAGCATCGACTAACCATAAGGTACTGCGATCCGCATTGGTTAATTTCTTAGCAGATTCTATCACGGTATACAGAATTTTTTCAGGATCAAACCCAATTTGGCGCACGGAATTAATCGCCGATCTTAAAGTATCTGTAGCCCGTTGTTTTTGCAGGGTGCTAATTTCTTGATGAAAAGATTGACATCCTTCTAAGACTTTAATAATAAATTCTGAGCGTTTATCAAGTTGTTGGACATCTGCGGCGGTAAATCCCTGATTATTAATCTGTTCAGAATTTAAAACGGGAGAATCTATTAATTTATTGAGTAAACGAATAACTGCAATTACTTGGCCGTCTGAATTAATAAACGGAAAAAATAAAGCATTCTGTAACTGTTCGCGTAAATCAAATCGCACCCCAACTTGAAACCAAGGATCATCTAAGTTAGAAATGGAGTTCAGAACTAAGCTAGAATTAGAATTAAGGAGTTTTTCAGCTAAATTAACATCAGCCTCAATAATCACTTCAATCAGAAGGTTAGAATTATTGCTATCGGGAATAATTGACCAAAACTCCTGTTTATCACTATTAAAAATAAAAATATCCGTTTGAGCAACCCTGAGCAATTTACTAATAGATTGCATCATAAATTCTAAAATATTATATAACGTGCTATAAAGTTCTTCATCTTTCTGGCTTCCCACCGCTTGACTTAACATGGCTAAGGTATGATAAACGACTTTTTGTGATTGAAATTCGGCTAATTTTTTTAAGCGCTCATGAACTTTTGCATATTGTAAAATCACCCCGACTCGTTCATTAAAAACCTGCATGGACTGACGATCATTTTTATCAAAACTGGCTTTAAATTTTTCCGGTGCTTGGGGCCATAAAGCCGGGTTATAATCGGGATAGTTACCCAGATTTAATTTATTTACTAATTGAGTTACTCCTAATAATTCCCCATCGGGATTTAAAACAGGCATACACAATAAACTACAGGTACGATATCCCGTTTCTAAATCCGTTTCTTTGGAGGTTTGAGAATCAGGATGTTGATAAACATCAAAGGGAATAATAATCGGTTCTCTCGTTCGCGCCACTTGACCTGCAAAGCCTTCATTAATATGAATTCGTTTTTCAATTAATGTGCCATCCCTTTGCCGAATTTTTGTCCAGAGTTCCTGTTTTTCTTCATCGACTAACCACAGGGTACTCCGGTCAGCATTCATTAAGTTTTTAGCCGCATCCATCACCCGTTGTAAGATTTCTTTAGTATCTAATTGACTCCCATCTAAAGAACGAGTGGCTTCTGCTAAAGCGGCGGTTGCTTGTAATTTGCGGCTGGCTTGACGACAGGATTGACAACTTTCTAAAAACCGTCGAATATGAGGCGCAAATCGGGTTAATTGTTCTTCATCGGCTTGGTTAAATCCTTCTTCTTTAACCCGTTTAGCTAAAGGTTCGGATTCAAACAGATTAGCTTTCAGTTTATTCAATAATTGAATAACAGCAACAACTTCTTTGGCGTGATTACAAATAGGATAAGCTAAAACATTATAGGTGTGATAGCCATATTTTTGATCGGCTAATTTGACTAAATTAGAACGAGGATCATCATAGACATTGCCAGGAATATTAATAATTTTTTTGGTTTTTGCGGCTTGTCCAGCAATTCCTTCTCCAACGGGAACTTGAATATTGAGAAATTCATTACTTTGATTTTCAGCGACTAAAGACCACAGTTCGGTTTTTTCTGCATTTAATAGATAAATGGTAGCGCGATCTGCTTTTAATAAATCTCCTAATTTTAGGGTAATTTGCCGTAATACTTCATAAATGACTTCATCGGAACTGGTTCCCTCGGCGACTCGACAAATTTGGGTTTCTAACAGTTGAACTTTGAGTTTAGCCAGGGTTTGGATAAATTCGGGTTCAATAATCGCTAATTCATCCCGTAACTCCGCTAAGGCTTTTTGACACCAACTCGACGTAAATACCTCTTTATAAATCCGATTTCTGATTTCTAATTTACCTTCTCGTTTACTCACTAAACCCGATAACCGTAATTCCATTTGTTCCAGACTATTATCGGCTAAAATTCTCCCTTTTTCTCTAATTTTTTGATATAATTTTAATAAGTCAATACTGCGATTTTTTTGGCGAAGGAGCCGATCTCGAATGGTTCTTAAATGTTCGGGTTCGTCTTGGTGTTCCCAATTATTAATCACGTGCGATCGCACAAATTTCTCGACCCATTCCGCCTCGGAACCCGGAGGAATATTATCAGGAGACTTAACAATTAATTTACAAATTTTTTGGGTTAAAAAGGGTTGTCCTGATGTCCAACTGAGAACCGCATCTAATAACGCTTGGGGATGTTCGGATTTCAGTTTTAATCCTTCCGCAATGGGTTGAGCTTCGTGGGATTGAAACCCATGTAATTCAATGCCATAACCACAATCAAACGGTAAACTATTATAGTTGGCATCCTTCATCAAATCATAGGGAGAAGCGACCCCTAAAATGGCAAAGGTTAAACGGTTATATTCGGGGAGATCGGCGCGTTTATTATAACAAGCTCTGAGTAATCCTAAAAATTCATTCGCTAAGTCTGGTAATCTCAATAAGCTATCAATTTCATCAATAAAAATGATAATATTTTTTTCAATTAATAAAGGATGTTTTAATAAAATATCATGAATAAATTTATTAAAGCGATTCATCGGGGATAAATCAGATTCTCGACAGCCTTGTTTAAAACTATCAATGGATTCTAAAAGATTAAAGTTCTCAGCTAAACTATCAATAATATCTGCATAAAATTGTTTGCGAGTTAAGTCGGAACTAATAATGGCAGTTAAATCAATAGACGCACAAGCTAACCCTTGTTCTTGAAGTTTACGCATGGTTTTAACGCGCAAACTAGATTTCCCCATTTGACGACAAGTTAACACATAACAAAACATTCCTCCCATAAGTTGATGATATAATTCATGATCAGCTTTTCTCCAAACATAAGTCGGAGAATCGGGAGGTAAACTGCCACCAACTTTATATTCATAATTCATACATTGCCTCCCTCAACTTGAATTTAAAAATCAATACCTTTATTCTACTGAAATCCGATAAACCTGCATAGAACCAATGCCTTTTAACTCTCTAAATTCACTCTTAATAATATTCAAACCCAGATGACGTTTAACAGCTTCATAAACCATTGAAGAAATACAAATTCCCCTCGGATACGCTTCAACTTGCAAACGTGCTGCAATATTGACCCCATCTCCATAGACATCATTCCCATTAAAATAAACCTCGGCGAGATGAATGCCAATTCGATGTTCTAAAACCGCATCAGAGGGTAATTCAGAGGCGGCGGTTATCAATGTTTTTTGAATTTCTTGCGCGCATTGAACTGCTTTTACCACCGAAACAAAATACATAAGTAACCCGTCTCCAACTGATTTTAAGACCTGTCCTTCAAATTGTTGACATAATCGCGTCATTAAATTCAAATCTCTAAAAACAGCCGCTAAGGTAGGTTCTTGATTTTGATGATGTTTTTGTGCGGAATCTTTGACATCAGTAAACATAATAGCCGCTAAAATATTTCTCGTCTGCTCAGGAATAAGTTCTAGGTTTTCTAATCGTTTTTCTGTTGAAGGCAATGTGAGCAGGGAAGATTTTAAACGATCTCGAAAATATTCTCGATATAAGGTTTTTCTAATTTCTACTTGATTTCCTTGCAAATAAACTAACCCCATACTATTGAGATCAAAGGCTAATTTTGATTTTAACTCAATAGGTTGTTCCGATTCCACAACGGTTCTAAATGCTTGGGCGAGTTCAGGATATTTTTCTAAATTCCAAAGATGTAATCGTAAATAATCCGCATAAATTCCTGTATCCTTGGGAGCGTCTTCTAAAATTTGTTTTAAACTCATTTTTTCGCGCACCATTTTATAAAAAGCAACCCGCAATAAATGGGGATGTCCTCCCAGCATCTCCATCAATTTCTCTATTTCAAAAGGCGTTAATTTAAACCCATGTCTCCGAGCAAGTTCCTGGACTTGTTGGGTATTTAATTCTGGGAGTTTGGCATCTAATCCTACATTAAAGGGAGATTGATGAATATCTAACGGAATATAAACTTCTGTTCCGTGAGCAATAATTAAACGCAGGTGTTTCCAAATCTCAATTTGTTTGGATTTTTCATGCCAAGCTCTCAGTAAACCAAAAAAATCATCGGCAATTTTTTCATGTTGAAAAATCCGATCAACCGCATCTAACCCTAAAACTAACGGTTGCCCTAATGTTGGTAATAAATACCGAGCAAAATAGTTCGTACAATTATTTTTACTGCCTAATTCTTCATCCCAATATTGATTCAGTTGCATGGGGAGTTGTAAATCATCCGCCACCATTGCACAAAAACGCCGTAAAAATCGATTCAAATCTGCAAAAACTTCATTATCTGTTAACTCAAAATTCACAACAACGGTACGACAACCTTGACGTTGAGCATGGTTTAATAATCTCGCCATTAAAGAAGTTTTTCCCATCTGTTTTGGCCCTTTAATGCGAATTAAACTTCCGGGTTTGACAATTTCTTCATAGGCTTGAGATTCAATCGGAGGACGTTCAATATAAAAAGGAGAAGATAAATTAACTTGACCGCCAGGTAATTCTAGTTCAAAATTTAGGGTTTCCTGAGATTTTTCTAAGGGTTGATTTGAGGAATTAAATGTATCTTGTTTTTTGAATAATTCTTGTAAAATTAACCGCACCGTTTTAATCCCAACTTTTTCTCCCGTTGCGTCTGAAAGTAGTTTCCATAAATTGGGAGCTAAAATGGTTTGAACCGTATTTTCACTATACCCGATAATCCGAATTTCCTTGAGTTTAGCACCAAGCAGTGCTTGTCTGAGGATCGCCTCTTGAACTTGATCCAAAGGATTTTGAGTCCGATTAATAACCAGATGTTTAGCAAATTGAATTAGCTCTAAGACCTCTACATCCATGATCAGGCCCTCTTGCTTCCCCTTTTTCTTTTAAAATACCATGAATTTTATGAATTTTATGAATTTTATGAAGAATTAGGGGAATCTGGTGATAAAAATCTTGAATTTTATGATTTTTTTGATGAAGGATTAGGCTTTTATTTTTGGAAAATGTCAATATACTAGATTTAGAGAGATGAGCTATAGTTTCCATTTACCTCTTTATTTTTTATTAATCAGGGCAAAACGATGAACCTTTCCACTCAAGTTGCTTTATCTCCACAAACCTTGAGGATTTCAGAGTTTATTGCACCTCTGACACCCAGCAATTTTCGCACGGAAATGAAGTCCGTTGAGCAACAGCTTAAAACGGTGTACCAAACTTTAGCAATGTTGCGGGTGAGTAATCATAGTTTTGAAGCTTTTCTCAATGAAATGCTGAATGCAATTACCCTAAAAATTGGAGAACTTTTAGGGGCAGATCGGACAACGGTTTTCTTGCTGGATGAAGACCAAAATGAACTCTGGTCATTAATTGCTAAAGATGAAGGAAAAGGCTCTTTAGAAATTAGAATTCCTCTGACTCAAGGAATTGCGGGTAAAGTCGCTCGTTCTAAGGAAAAGATTAATATTCCCTTTGATTTTTATGAATATCCAGAAGCGGCTTCTGCAAAAGCATTAGATCAAGAAACCGGGTATCGAACCTACACAATGTTAACGTTACCCTTGTTAAATGATCAAGGAAAATTAGTTGCGGTTGTGCAACTGTTAAATAAACTCAAAAAAGATAGCCCTGCGGGTTTACCTCTACAAGAACGAATAGATTTTTCTGGGTTTACGGTCAATGATGAAACCTTATTTGCTGAGTTTTCACCGTTAATTCAATTAATTATTGAAAGTTCTCAATCCTTTTATGATGCCACTCAAAAACAACGGGCGGCGGAAGCTTTATTAGAAGCAACTCGTTGTTTAGCTTCCAGTCGTTTAAATTTGGAAGAAACCCTGAAACGGGTGATGAATGAAGCTAAAAAATTAATGAATGCTGACCGCAGTACCATTTGGTTATTAAATGATGAAAAAACGGCGTTATGGGCTAAAATTCCTCAACAGGATGGCACGTTAAAAACGATTACGGTGCAAGTCGGACAAGGGTTTGCGGGAAAAGTTGCCCAAACGGGTAAACCTGTGAATATTGCTTTTGATTTATACAATCATCCTGATGCAAATACTTCTAAAAAAGTTGATCAAACAACGGGTTATCGGACTTGCAGTTTATTGTGTATGCCTGTCTTTAATGCGGATGAAGAATTAATTGGAGTAACGCAGTTAGTGAATAAACGGAGACAGGGGGATTTTCCTGATTATAATCCCGAAAATTGGCCGAATGCTCCTGAATGTTTTAAAGCCAGTTTTAATCGCAGTGATCAAGATTTTATGGAAGCGTTTAATATTCAAGCGGGAGTGGCGATTCAAAATGCTAAATTGTTTGAAACCGTTAAACAACAATATGCCAAAATTCAACAACAAGAACAAATGCAACGGGATATGCTTCGCAGTTTAACAAACGGTGTGATTTCAACCAATTCCCAAGGTGAAATTATTGCCGCTAATCCCAGCGCAAATCGGTTGTTAGGGTTCAGTGAAACTGATTCGTTAGAAGGCAAATCAATTTTTGAATTAGTCCGCTTAAAAGGGGCTGATTTTCCCTATTGGTTTAATACAGCGTTAACCGGAAAAAATGAAAAATCTCGTCAACAATTTTATCCTGATCAAACTTTAATTTCGGGTCAAAAATCAGAATCTAGTGTGCATTTATCGATTAATTCTATAGCCGATGCGGGGAATCAACAGAATATTTATGGTGCTTTAGTGGTGATGGATGATATTAGCGATGAAAAACGGCTCAAAAGTACGATGTATCGCTATATGACCCAGGAGTTAGCTGAACAATTATTAGCCAGTGGGGATGCAAAATTAGGAGGCGATCGCAAAGAAGTTTCTGTGTTATTTTCCGATATTCGAGGCTATACAAACCTTGTGGAAAGTATGGATGCAGAAGCCGTTGTGGGAATGCTAAATGAATATTTTAATGTGATGGTTGAACCCATTTTTAAGCATAAAGGAACCCTCGATAAATATATGGGGGATGCCATTATGGGGGTGTTTGGTTCACCGATTCCCTTAGAAGATCATGCTTGGAAAGCGGTACAAACTGCGTTAGATATGCGATCAGCTTTAATTCAATTTAATCAGCAAAGAATAGCTCAAAAACAACCCCCTATTCGCATTGGAATTGGGATTCATTCAGGAAATGCTATTAGTGGAAATATTGGTCATTCTCGACGGATGGAATTTACAGTCATTGGGGATGATATTAATTTAGGTTCTCGGTTAGAAGGGACAACTAAACGCTATAATTGTGATATTATTATTAGTGGCAGTACCTATCAGCTTTGTGCGGATCGATTAATCGTTCGAGAGTTAGATATTGTTCGGGTTAAAGGCAAAACCCAACCTGTTTCTCTCTATGAATTAGTTGGGGAAAAATCGGCTGTTATTTCTGATCAAAAATTGGAAGCGATCGCCCTTTATGAAACGGGACGCAAAGCCTATTTGGATCGAGATTTTACGACCGCATTAAGTAAGTTTGCAGCCGTATTATCCCTGACTCCCGAAGATTCCGCCGCAACCCTACATATTCAACGCTGTCAACATTGGTTAAAAACCCCCTTACCTGCTCATTGGGATGGAGTAGAAAATTTAACAGAAAAGTAATTTTGATTCAGGAGTCTTAATGAGTTTAAACTGAACAGTTTATCTCAAAAATGCCCTCGAAGCCGGATAATAGAATAGGGTTTGAAATTTAGATTGTCGTTCTTGTATAGGTTCCGGTGCTTCATCCCATAAACTTTCATAGAAAAAAAACGAAAATCCTAAGCCATTTTGACGGGCGGCTTGTACCTTCGCTTGAATTTGATTCATCCCAATGGGCCGATTTCTTAACCCGGTTAAAATCCCCACTCCCGTTGGAATTTTACGCTGGGCTTCTTTAATTTCTGCTTTCGTCATTTCTCTAACAAAACTCGGTAAATCTGGACGATAAATCTGCACAATTAACTCATCAACTAGATTTTTTTTCACCCAACCCACCCAATCTTGGAGATGACTATTATAAGCAGTATGATAGGGATTGGGAGCAATCGAAAAAATTGCTTTCGGATTTTTAGCTTTCACTGCTTTACGCAATTTTTCAACAAATTCTGTAATTTTATTCGCCCGCCAACGCACCCAAGCTTCATCTTTCGGGTTACTGGGAGGGGATGCTTTCATTTCTTGTTGATACAACTTAATCGTATAGGGATCATAACCAAATTCAATGGGTAAACTCAAGTGATCATCAAATTGAATTCCATCCACTGGATATAAAGTCATCACTTCCACCACTAAATCAATGATTAATTGTTGTACCTGGGGATGAAATGGATTTAACCAAACCACTTCTCCCGCTACGCCTTCCCAGGTTAAACTTCCATCTTGGCGACTGGTTAACCACTGGGGATGATTTAAAGCTAATTCGGATGAGGGAGGTGCCATAAATCCAAATTCAAACCAAGGGATTACTAATAACCCTTTTTGATGACTTTGGGTGATTAAATCTGCTAAAACATCCTGTCCCTGTAACCCTCGACGAATAAAGGGTTGAAACCCCTTTGCTTGAGCTATTCCACTCGGATAAAACACATAACCAGAATTCCAAACTACGGGATAAATTGTATTAAAATTTAACCGGGCTAATTGATTTACCGCTTCCTGTAATTTCGCATGATCTCGCACAATATCACTATCATTTGTTGTCATCCAAACGCCCCGAATTTCTGGGGACAATTGAGGGGGAATCGCAATACCTGGATAGGCGGATAATAAAATTGTTAACCCTAGGCCAAAAACCATCAAAGAAATTGATTTGAGGATTCGTACTGTGTGTTTAGAAAAATGCGATCGCCACGAACTTTTCGCCATGAAATCCAATTGCATAAGTGTATAGAAGAAATCAGCAATTCAGCAGAGAACCCTGTGTTTTTTAGAATATTTTAATAATTTACCAAATTTTGCTGATCTTCTAACATTGAATTAGGAGTTTAGCAGTTGAGAGAAGGTAAAGTTCGGGAAAACTCGAAGCAGTTGCTCGGAATTCAGTTTAAAATTACTCAATAAAATCTGAGCAATTACCTCTCTAAAGTCGGTTGTTACCCTTAAATCCCGTTGTTCAAATAACTCGGATTTCCCTAAACCGGGCCATTTACCATAAACTTTTCCCCCTTGAACTGCCCCCCCTAACAGCCACATCACGTTCCCATAGCCATGATCTGTCCCCCCATTGCCATTTTCGTGAACCGTGCGCCCAAATTCTGACATGACCACTACGGTTGTATCCCGATAAACCTCTCCCAACCGTTCCACTAGCACCGCTAACCCTTCAGCTAAAGGATTTAAACGATTCGCTAAGACTCCGGTAGCTGCCCCCTGATTAATGTGGGTGTCCCATCCTCCCAAAGCCATAAACGCCAGTTGAATACTGGGATCTCGAACTAACAAACTCGCCAGTTGTCGGGCTTCCCCCGCAAATCCCTTGGGTAAGGGGGCGCCTTGGTTCGCGGCTTCCATTTCCGCGTCTAATTCCTTGAGCAGGTGTTCACGGGCACTTCTGCCTTCTCGATAAGCTAAACTCAGAGCATCGTTACTGGCGTAGAGTTGATCAAAGGCAGCCTTCACTTGCTCTCCGTCAATGGGAAGTTCACGGGTACTATTAGAATTGAGGGTAATATTGGCAACGGATTGAGAACCCGATAAGATTCGCGGAATCACAGTTCCCACACTGACGGCTTCAACAGGAGTGTGTCCGGGTAACACCCCTAATAAACGGTTCATCCAGCCATCGGGGGTTTTTTGACTGTTGGGGGTTCCCGTTTCCAACTGATCCTGGGCTTCAAAGTGAGAACGATTAGAAATCGGAGAACCTACCGCATGAATAAAAGCTAAACTGCCTTGTTTCCAGAGAGGCATTAGGGGGGATAAAGCCGGATGAATCCCAAAAAAACCATCTAAATCCAAGACCCCTTTTTCGGTTCCGGGTTTGGGAATGGCAATGACAGGACGGGCGGCATAATATTCCGGTTCAGCATAGGGAACCACCACGTTTAACCCATCAATTCCACCCCGAAGAAAAATCACAATTAACCGTTTTGGAGAGGCGGAAACTGCAAAGCTTTTTGCAACCCATCCCTGAGTTCCCAAGGTTGCGATCGCTGATGTTCCGACAAGACCCACAAATTTTAAAAATCGTCGTCTTTCCATGCTGTTAACCTCATTGATCATCGCAAAAATTAAGATAATTTTGATTAACTAGGTTGGACTCATGATTTAATATAGAGAAAATCGTGTTAACTGTTGTTTAGTATTCCCATAGCCTAACATAAAACCGGAAGATTGAAAGGAGAATTTAAGCATGATTTTAAAACCAGGCGCATTAGGGGCTCATGTTCGAGAAATTCAATATCAGTTAGAACGCTTAGGTTATAATATTGGGCGGTTTGGAATGCCCTTTGATGAACAATTAGAAGCAACGGTTAAAGCCTTTCAAGAAGAAATGGAATTACCCATTGATGGGATCATTGGGGATGCAACTCGTCTCAAAATTCAAGAAGCCGTAACCGCCATTGAAAATTCTACGGATGTTAATCAAAATTCTGGCTATTCTGCTGAACATAAACTTCGTCCCGTCCCTAATGAATTAGGAGATTTCCTCAATGGAAATTGGCAACAATGGCGCGTCATTTGTTCTAAAACCTTAAATGCTCGCAGTGGCCCCGGATTTAACTATTCTATCGATATGACTTTTCCCACAAATACGGTGTTAATGCTCCATCCTGAATATCGTTATCCGATTAAATTTGATCAAGTTGGTAAACCTTGGTTAGTCATTTCTTATCAAGGAGGGGCGTTTTTTATTCGAGCCAATCAACGATTTATTGAGCCTGTTGTTTAATTCAGATTAAATTAATAATTATGGAAGAACTCTTAACCTTAAAAGCTCTTCTCCTCAAGGGAGATATTGCTGGATCATTAGCTGTTGTTGAAGAATTGGAAGAAATGAGCCGAGATGACAAAATTAATAATATTATCAGTTATAGTATTATTTTATTGTTGCATTTAATTAAACAACAAGCGGAAAATAGAACAACTCGCTCTTGGGATATTTCTATCCGCAATTCGATTCGACAAATTCAACGAAAAAATAAACGTCGGAAAGCAGGAGGGTATTACCTTAATTCTGAAGATTTAGCCGAAGCGTTAGAAGCAGCTTATCCTGATGCGATTGATCAAGCTTCTTTAGAAGTCGAAGAAGGACGTTATCAATCGGAAGAATTAGAAAAAATGGTTAATAAACAAGAGATTATTAATCGAGCGTTAGGGTTGATACTAGAGGGTTAAATTTGCTATGCTTTAGCTTGTCTGCGATCGCCCGTAAAGCCAACGCCTGAACTCTTACCGTTACCTCTTGTAGAGAGTCACCATAGACTAACACCCCTGGAATCTCAGGAATTTCTGCGATCCAGCGTCCATCCTCTTCCTGTTCTGTCTCAATCGTTAAATGTTCTAAAAATTGACTCATAAAATATTGTCCTTATTTTGGGAATGACTAACCCCTACTTTTCTGACCAACAATATCCTTTTTCTCCTGTTCCATCACCCACCCATTCTAGGGGTCTATCAAATTCTTTTACATAAAAAATGATTCTGCCTCCGTCACCGTCATCGTGTTCCCAACTTTCAATTATGCCTTGTTTATAAGAGTCAAGATTTTTCGCGTCGTGAAGTGCTAAATAGAGTGCGGTATCAGCAGCTTGTTCCGATACTTTCCAATACCCACTTTTAAATCGACCGTCTCCTAATTCTTCAATATTAAGCCCATTTCTACAAACCAAATGAATCCCTAATACTTTTCGAGCCATTGTTGATATGCTCCCTATTCTGGATGCCAATTATATTAACTTAAATTGGTGCGATCGCCTATACATAAGTATTAATAACTTTACCACCCACGAAAAAGAGGCGGAGCCTCCTTAATAACATTCCAAGGCGAGAGCCTTGGAACGAGGGTTTATGCAGCTTTTCCGGGGTAGATTGTACGTTCCCCTTTGGGAATAGAAATCCAACCCAATTCTTGTAAACGATTCGTTAAATTAGAAATACTCACCCCCAACTCATCTTTAATTTTATAAAGGTGTCGCCATTGCGTTAAATCTCGTCCTTGGCGTTTTTCATCTAAAACATGGCGAGGCATTAATAAACAACTGGCAAAATATTGCGCTTGCCATTCAATTGAAGCCAGATGAGATTCCATCGTAGCACCTCGACAAACAAAGGGTTCATCCAATTGATTGTCCGAAGATTCTGATGCTCCCAACTCTAATTGATCATGATTAATATGTAATACCCAATGACCGATTTCATGGGCAATGGTAGACTCAATAAAGCCCTTGGGTTTTTCTTGAATTTCCTCATTAATTTCGATGAGTCGTTCCGTTGGCAAGATTCGAGCCGCGATCGCCCCGTGATCATCGGGGGGAATGCAATCCCAAACCACCCCTAAATCGAGGAAATCTGCCACAAAAGAAGCCTCAAACGGCCACTCTGGGGCAAAATTTGGCGTGGTTTGCATCCGTCGCAAGAGATCATTGGCCCGACGCTCAATCGACTCTCGACGATAAAAGCGGTACGGCTTCAGGATACTCACTTATTCAACCTCCCGGACAGCCTCAAAAATTTGTTGGGCAAAGTTGGGATTTTCCTGCATTCGGCGGAATAATGCCGTCATGCTCTTATTATTTTCTTTGAGAAATGCCTCATAATGCTGAGGGATTCGCCCAGCTAAGAAGATTAACTCCTCCTCATCTAAACCCAGATTCCGCGCCAACCCCCGAATCACGTCTTCTTTGGGTGGGTAGTCCGCGCGATCATTCTCCAGCTTCGATAAATAGGTGAAATCCACTTGCAACAACGCCGCTAACTGACGCTGTGAGTAGGCTTTCTCTTTACGAGCCTGACGAATTAGCTTTCCAAAGGTTTGTTCCACAGTACATTCCTCCTGACTCCCATAATAAACTGGTTTGAAGAAAATTTCAACCCGCTACAACCAGTCTACTGCTTACACGCCGTAAGAAGGTAGAGATTGGAAAATCAAGGTAAAAAATTTTGCTCTCAGACTTGACGATTGAGTCAACATTGACTAAGATAGGGTTAGTTGAACAAAAGTTCAATATCCAAACGTCTCCCATAGCGTTTGTTGCAAAAGCCAGATCATTCAACTTTGATCGGGTGGTGTACGAACCCAATCAATTTGGGATTGAGGTTTTAATAAAAAGCCCAAAATCCATACAGGAGGAAAACTGCCATGCTCAGAACTTGGACAGATACCCACTACAAATTAGAAGACGATGATTGGCTTTATATTACTACCCATGAAGAACAAGGTTCAGCATCGTTAATATGTCCGGGTTATGCACGGGATGGGGAAGGATTTAGTATTCATTTTACCACCGCTCATACCCATTTGTTAGAGCATTTGTTGGCAGCTTTACGCATTCTTAAAGCTCAACAAGAGGCATTTTATTCTTATCCTGAACCGGAAAAACAATCCCATTTAATTCGATAGACTATTACCGAATTAAAGCACAATTAGGGTGAAGAAATTCAAAATCGAATTACTCACCCTAATCGAGAAAAATTGCGTCTAAAATTTAGAAAATAAAGGAAAATAAAATGACAAAAACATTAGAAAAAGCAACTTTTACCGTTTTTGGAGCCAAACCCAAAGAAGCTTTATTAGTTCCTGAAATTCCTATTTCAGTTCGCAATAATTGTCAGGCGGGACAGTGGACAATCGGGGATACGGATTATGGTTCTAAAGTGCGATTCGTTTAACCTAAAATAAGCCAAAAGCTTATGGGACGGTTAGCCTAACTGCTCAAACAGTTAGTGATAACTGATTACATTTATGGGTGAAATTCTGTGAATTAAGTCCCATCCCTCAAGTGCTGAGGTGAAAGCATAACCCCTAGTTTACTGGGTAGCAACTATTAAGCTAAAGCGGGGTTAAAAGGTAGAAATACTAGAAGCCAAATCTGGTAACTATCGAGCAAGAAGTCCATGCGTAGCGTAAGCAAAGATGTGTCCGAACCATCGTTACATAAGAATGGTGTAATGGCTAAATCAAGGTAAAAACTTGAAAACACCAAGCCAAAAGGCAAGGATAGGGCATAAGCAGTTTTTGGACTGACTTATAAGCACCGCCCAATAAACCCGGTGGAAAGCATCGCGCTAAAGACTTCAAACAAATGTGTAATCGGAACGAATTAACCTCTAATTATCTCTGGCAAAAGGTCGATAACCAGTAAGTAGCTAACGAATGATAGTTAGGGGAGGGATGGTATCAGAAGCGAATGCCCTTGGTAATGCAAGGGATATGCTGACGGATGCTCGGTAATTCCAAAGAAATAGAACAAGTAGCAATGTATATGTCTAAAACGCTGAATAAAAATCAGACGGTGGAATGGAACCAAATCAATTGGCGTAAAGCTGAAAGATTGACGTTCAAGTTGCAAAAGCGCATATTTCGAGCGAGTGAACGAGGTGATGTTAAAGCAGTTCGCAAACTCCAAAAGACCCTGATTAATTCCTGGTCGGCAAAATGTATCGCTGTACGTCGGGTAACACAAGATAATCAAGGCAAAAATACCGCAGGAGTGGATGGAGTTAAATCTCTAACCCCAAAACAACGGATGAGCCTTGTAGGACGATTAAAGTTAACAGGTAAGGTCAAACCTACTCGTAGAATTAGGATTCCTAAACCTGGAACAACTGAAACCCGTCCATTGGGAATACCCACGATACACGACAGAGCATTACAAGCGTTAGTCAAATTAGCGTTAGAACCAGAATGGGAGGCTAAATTCGAGCCAAACAGTTATGGTTTTAGACCAGGACGTTCCTGTCACGACGCAATCGAAGCAATATATATCAGTATCAATAAGAAACCCAAATATGTACTTGATGCTGATATTTCAAAATGTTTCGACTGCATAAACCATAAAGCGTTACTCTCCAAAATACACACATATCCCACATTAAGCCGTCAAATTAAAGCATGGCTCAAAGCAGGATATTGTGACGGAAAAGAACTCTTTCCTACTAATGAAGGTACACCACAAGGAGGGGTAATTTCACCCTTACTTGCAAACATAGTCCTACATGGTCTGGAAGAAAGAGTTATGCAATATGCAGAAACTCTAAAAGGGAAAAAGCGGGATAATCGCCAATCCCTGAGTCTAATCCGATACGCCGATGATTTCGTAATAATCCATAAGGATTTAAACGTAGTCAAAGAATGTCAAGAGATAATCGCAGACTGGTTAAGTGATATGGGATTGGAATTAAAACCAAGTAAAACAAAAATAACTCACACCCTCAATGAAATTGATGGAAATGTTGGGTTTGAGTTCTTAGGATTCCATATTCAACAACACAAAGTAGGAAACTACAGAAGTGCCTATAGTTCTGAAGGAATCCCACTAGGTTTTAAAACATTAATCACACCCTCAAAAACAAAAACTAAAGCTCACCTTGCTAAAATAGCTGAAGTAATAGATAGCCATAAAAATGCACCTCAAGCTGCCTTAATTAGCAAGCTAAATCCAATTATTAGAGGTTGGGCAAACTATTACTCAACAGTAATTAGCAAAGAAAGTTTCTCCAAAGTAGATAATCTAATCTACGATAAGCTAAGAGCATGGGCAAGAACGAGGGGAAAAGGGAACATCAATAAAGACAAATACTGGAGAACAGTAGGAAAAAAAAGTTGGTGTTTCAGTACAGAAGACGGAATAGAACTATTAACCCATTCCAGTACGCAAATTGTCAGGCATACAAAGGTTAAAAGCAAAGCTAGTCCGTTTGATGGAGACTGGACTTATTGGAGTAAACGAAGAGGCGAATACCCGGAAACTCCCAATAGAGTTTCAAAATTAATTAAGAAACAGAAAGGTATTTGTTCTCACTGTGGTCTGTACTTTACAAGTACAGACATTGTAGAAGTTGACCATATCAAACCAACATCATTAGGCGGGAAAGACACCTATGATAACCTACAACTTCTACACAAACATTGTCACGACACAAAAACGGCTAATGATGGTTCCTTAATTAAGAATCATAACAATAAACCGTTTTGAATCGTACCTGTAACAAAGGTGGAATTATCAAGGAGCCGTGTGAGGTGAAAGTCTCATGCACGGTTCTGAAGGAGAGGTTAAGAAGGTAACTTCCTAATCGACTCTAACTGTTCCATGACCATTCTTAAGTTTAGCAAATTTTTTGGCAGTTTAGGACAAACGGAACACACCTTATGGGGTCAAATTTGGTTTGTCGCAGAATCAGGAGAACTGCCAAAAGGGGTCGTGATGGTGACCTATTTAAAATCACGGGGGTTGAGTGATTTTAACCGTTTAGTCGCTTCTGTTCAAGCGCGAGGAGTTGAACCTGCAACGGGAATTTTTGTTCCTGAATTTACTAAGCATTCCGGTCAAAAACCCGATGAAAATGGAGTCGTAAAACCGATTAATTATTATAGCTTAAAATGGTCTTGGCAAGAACGGACTGATTGGTCTGTGGTGGAACAAGCGGCGGCAGTTTTATCTGATGCGAGTAATTTATCGCGGATGATTGACTTGGAAGGAACCCGAAAAATGGTGTGTTTAGATAACTTACCTCCCCATGAAATTGCCTGTTTAATGGCGGCTTATGCGAAAGGAGAAGAACATTCTGAATTAAGGTTAAATTCAGGACAAGATATCGCATTACCTCCGGCTTTAACTCAAGTTTCTGCGTAAGTATTGTAGGGGAATTTACCCCTATATCAGGTGAGGACGGGTTATATCAATTTAGGTAATTCTCCCGTCCTTACAATATCGGTTTTTATAACAGGTGTTATAGAACATCCCGATGTTTAAAAGTTGGGTATCATCACTTTGATTTTTTCGTTTTAGGAAAACATGAAAAAAACCATCAAGTTAAACCCTCCTGATTCCATCGAGCATCAATTAATGAAAACCTGTGAATTAACAAATCAAGTGCGTCAAGATACGATGCAGGATTTGGAAAACATCGGGGAAGACTTTAAGCATTTATTCTTAGTGATTCAATCGGTTCAACGGAATTATCAAGCGTTGTTAGATCAAAATCAACAATTGCAAAATTTATTGCTAAACTTGGTTAAAGATTGCTATTGTTGGCAAGGAAATCGGTGTCAAAATTGTCAAAAGATTTTGCACGAACTTGCTAAAAACTCAACAAATCTTGATTCCGAATCTACTGAAAAATATCAAGATATTGTTACCCAACTGCGAAAACGGAATTAACCTTTAACTGGATATCCAGAATTGTAGTTAATCTAAATTATTCTGTAAATGGAGAAAATTAACATGACCTATTCCCCTTTTGTCCCTAGTAACAAAACCCAACTCTTAACCGCTTTTCAACAAATTTTAGCTGAACAAAAGCGAATTGAATCGAAAGTTGCCACGAAGGAACAGGAAGCGGAACAAGAAAAAGGTAAACAAATCTTAGAAACCGCAGCAACCTATACGGTTGATAGTATTGTTAAAGGGTTAGCGGATTTACAACTTGATTTTGGTTCTATTATAACAGAATTAACGGAAAAATTACGCACGGAATCTACAAAGTTAGAGGAGTTAAAACGAGGAATTGAAATTGAGACTCAACAGTTAAAAGAAATTCATAAAATTCGCATTGTTGCTGACTCTCTTCATATTTTAACCCAAGAACATCAGGAAAAGTTAAGTTTATTAGAACATAATGCCAAGCTTCAGCAAGAAAGTGTGCAGAAAGATCTAACAACAAAACACAAAATTTGGGAAAAAGAACAACAGGAATTTGAGATATTAGTTGAAGAGGAAATAGAACGTTTAACGCGCAGTCGTGAACAAGCAGAAGCCGATTATAATTATGAACTGGAACGAACTCGACGCATTGAAACTGATGAATATGAAGACATGAAACGGAAGTTAGAACGAGAGTTACAAGAATTAAATCAAGATAAAGAGAAAAATTGGACAGAACGGGAACGAATTTTAACAGCAAATCAAGGGGAATTTGAAGCACATCAACAGCAAGTTGCAGGATATGAAGAAGAACTAAAACAAGCCTTTAATACGGCTAAAGAAGAGGCTATTCAAGAAGCAACACGAGAAGCGAAGGTTAAAGCTGATTTATTGACAAAAGAATGGGAATCTACAAAACAGGGTTATGAGTTACAAGTTCTATCTTTAGAACAAACCATTCAACGACAAAATGAACAAATTACCCAAATTTCAACTCAGTTACAAGAAACATTAAAACAAGCTCAAGATCTAGCTATGCGGGCGTTTTCCAGTTCAACCACTGCTAATACTGGCAATAAATAGAGATTGAAAATCAATATTCTGGTATTTTGCAAAAGCACAATTTTTCTACAAATAGAAACAAAAAAAGGCAGCATAAACTATGACAAAAAAAATGAATGACCGCAATACAAAAGCTGAAATTTTGGAAGCTTATCAAGAATTAAATGAAGAAAAAAATGCGTTAGAAGCACAGATTAAAAAACTTAATTCTACTCGCAATGAAGTTCCACAAACCCGTAAGGAGGAAATTAAACCAATGACCACTACATCTGCTGTTAAAAAGCCAAAAATGCAGCAAACTATTGAGAATTTATTGTTATTACAAACCGGGTTTGGAAGTGCGGTGAGTGAATTATCAGAAGCGTTAACTTCAGAAGCTATGAAATTGGGAGAATTGCGACAAACCGTTACTCATGAATTGCAACAATTAGAAGAATTACATGATTTAGAAACCGTTGACGATGATACATTAGATAATTTAGTTCAACGTTATGAAGAAAGTGCTAAAACCTTTGATGAGGAATTAAGTGTACGACGAGAAACCTTAGAACAGGAAATTCAAGAACAACAAAAAGCATGGCAAAAAGAACAGGAAGAACATCAACGCATTGTTAAAGAACGAAATGAAACTTATAAAAAATCGCAGTTGCGAGATCAGGAAACCTATGATTATAATTTGAAACTACAACGAGATGTCGATAACGATACCTATTCACAAACGAAGAAAAACTTATATAAACTGGTTGAAGATTTGCAAGAAGAACAGGAAAAACAATGGAATGAACGGGAAAAAATGATTGCTGAACGGGAAAAACTCTATTCTGAGGTTAAAGCTAAAGTAGAAGAATTCCCTCAAAAATTAGAAGAAAATATCAAACGCGGAAAAGATCAAGGACGAAATATTGGGAATTATCAAGCTAAAATTAAAGCCGATTTATTTGCAAAGGAAGTGGAGGGTCAGAAACAATATTATGAATTGCGCGTTAAGTCCTTAATGGAAACGATTCAAAGTCAAGATACTCGTCTACAAACTTTATCCAAACAATTAGATTCGGCGTTAAAACAGGTGCAAGACTTAGCGGTCAAAGCCATTGAAGGTGCTTCTAACGTCAGTTCCTTCCAAGCCGTCAAAGAAATTGCCTTAGAACAAGCTAAAAACCCCAATAAAGGGAAATAAAACTGAATTCACCTGTAGAGACGTGCCATGGCACGTCTCTACCGAGGATATTGATTTTTGAAACAAAATCATTTTTTATTGCCATTTTCAGCTAAATCTTGCTAATCTAGTATCAATAAATGTTTGTCAATTTTAGTAAGGATGCTCACTCCCATGAAATCCGAACAAGTTATTACCTTTTTTTCTGACATTATTACTCATAAACCCGAACTATTTAAAGGCGAAATTTTAAAGGATTTAACTCGATTAGAAACGGTTTTGGATGATTCAGAAACAGAACCCGAACCCGAACGTATTGAATCGGTTACAGAAGCGATTATCGAGTTTTGTGATGTTAATCCTGAAATTCATTCTCAACTAACAGAAATGGTTTCAGAACCAGAATTAAATTCAAGTGAAACCTTGGGAGAAAATCAAGTTCAACTGTTAAGTGATTCGATTAAAAAAGTTTTGGATTTACATTTTTTAAACCCCCCTAATATTTGAAGATCAATTTTTATCAGTTCTCCTCGTTGATCAATTCTTTCCACTCTAAAATGATAGGAGCAGGAAGAGTTAAACTGTGTTGTTTATCTTTTAACGGTAAATTTAATTTAACCTGTTCCGTTGAGGAGAGTTGGGGTAAAATTTTCTTGAGGTTATATTCACCTACATTAGGAGCAGGTGCATTGTTAGCAAATTGATCTTCAGCTTGAAAAAGTCTGCCTTGACGAGTGATAATTTCTAATCCTTTAGGATGAAGAAATACAGCTTGATCAGGAAATCCTACTAGGCGTAAATCTATCGTGTTAACCTCTCCATCCTTCACTCGTTTAAACAGAACAACTTGCCAAGATTTTCCAGTTTCATCCCGTAAACTATGGCGGGATTGATACAACATTTGTTCGGGGGATTCTTGTTGTTTGAGAATGGCAGCATTGGCTGGTTCTGGGATTAAAAAATTACTTCCTAATATTAGGAAAAATAAAGTGATTCCAATCACTAGAGTTCGGGTTAATAATCTAAACATCATTTTATTATTTTGAGTTAAAAAAATAGGCAATGATTTTATGTCGCTAAATTATTATATATCTTTTGAGTTATATTTGTCAAGTTGGGTTGACATCCAATGAATCTGCAAGTAACTCATCACTTTAGTTTTGCTTGCTAATATATTTGCAACATTGTTTTTATACCGCCGATAAACTTAAAGATTCATACGCGCTTTAGTATCCTAAAAACATTGCGATCGCTCACAGCCCTAAAATTCTTCAGCGAAAGGAACCAAATAAGGTAAAATGTATCATGGCGTAACCTAAACAGAGAGAAAACACCACAATTAAAGAGGTCAAACAAGTATAAATAATCAGTAGTAAAACTCGTTCATATAGAGGCATAGTTGAGCGTTAGGATGAAGGTTAAAGAAGGGATGTTATAATCTTAGAAACCGGGTTTCTCTTTAAGGTTAATTATCATCTATTAAGCTCCCTTCAGGAACCCGGTTTCTGGGACTAGAATTCAGTTTTAACGAACAAATTGAGGCATAATTTCAGCCGCCGTAAATAAACCGTGAATCCCGCGATGATGGAGTTGAATTCCCGCTTTTAAATATCCAAAAGCTGGCCCGCAAACGTTAGCCGCCATGCTGGTTTCATCCCCTAACGTAAAGGTATGGGTAGAAATTTTTCCTTCAAATGTCCGACCTGTAACTTGAACATTTGTACTTAAGGGTTTTTTCGGGTTGCGAGTATCAACAATCCCCCCTACTGTAACGCGATCGCGTGAACAAATTCCCGCCAATTCTAACATAATATCATCGGCGTGTTCCATATTTTCTAAAGTTAATAACCCATTGGTTTTATCTAATAAAGCTTCCACTTCCCCATCACTCATAGCTCTGGCTTGTTCAATAGTATAACCGGGTAAATGACCAATATCTTCTCGAATGGTGGCGCGATACGCTTCCCAATTAGCAATTCCGACTCCAAAAGTAATTTTAACGCTGTGAATTTCCGTATAACTTTGGGCGGCTAAAGCAGCGGCTGCGGTTAATAACCCCGGTGTCGCACCACAACCGCTCATGTAAGTAATTCCAGCGGCTTGTAACTCTTCTTTTAAATCTAATAATAATTCAACAGCACTGGTGCGTTTAATCGCATCGACTAACACCCCTTTCCACCCCAAGCGAATAAAGGTTTTAGCCACACTCGCCATAAAATCATTGGGTAAATTCGGCAAAGCCAGAAAATAGCCATCGACGTTGGGGGCGGTTTTTACTAACTCTTCAATACTTTGATGACTGAGAACACCATTAGGTTCTAAATACCCGATTGATCCTTGAGATTGGTAAACTTCAATACAGCGATTCGGGTTCAGCCCCTGGGCATCATAAGCATATCCTTTTTGATCGGCTACGGCCACCCACTGCATTTGCTGTTTTCCAGCTAAAACCCGTGTTGCGGCTTGTCCTAACCCGCCAAACCCCAAAATGCCAATCCGAATCGGAGACAAACCTGAATTAACCATTACTGAACTCATGACATCTGATTAAATTTAGACAATCTTCTATTATCTCAGGATTCAGGCATCCGCAATGAATAACCCCCCATGTCCTTGCCGCAAAGGAGGCTGGGGGGGTGAGGTTATTCTACGCGCAGGAGAAAACAACGATTAATCACGGCGACCCTGGAATAACCCAGATGAATTTCCGGTTTGAGTTTGAGTTTTACTCACTAACTCATCAGGGGTAGTGGAGTCGAGACGACTTTGGGGTTGTTCTGCGGGGGTGGTCGTTTCCCCAGACCCCTCGGTGTCAGAAGCTCTGGGCGGTTGGACTGATGGGTCAGAAGTGGGTCTAGGATTGGTATCTAATAACGTTCCATCGGTATTAGGTAAGGTATTCGGCGAGGTTTCCGGTGTCGTTGGGGGAGCGGTCACATCAACATTCGGTGCAGGTTGAGGCGCCGCAGGGGGAACGGTCACATCAACATTGGGTGTCGGTTGAGGGCTAGGAGCTTGGGGGGTTTCTACGGGAACCGGAACCACTTGAGTCCGATTCCTCTCAATAATCACCGTATCTCGCTGAGGTTCTTGGGTTCTCGGTTCATTGTTAGGGATATTGGATTCGGTTTGTTCTGGCCCAACGGTGGGAGCTTGAGGGTCATTGGGTTTAAATAAACTCGGCCAAACCAGAGAACCAATTCCTAATGCTAATAAGGTAGCAATTCCAATGCCAATTAAAGTACCCCATGCCGCTTCATTGTTGGCTTTTGTTCTTTCGGTTTGACGAATATATTCATCCCGTACTGGTTCAGAAGTATATCCGTGTTCAGAAGGAGTATTCCGATTAGAATAGGAATTATTTCGAGTTTGATTATTCATACATTTCTCCCCAGGTTCATTTTAATTAAAAATGAATGATTTAGATGAACTGATCGGGAATAGATGGGTTATCCCTTGGGTTTGCTCTAAAGGTTAAAGGAATAAACACTGCTCTTAAAATGCAAAAAAATAAGGATAGTAAAAACCAAAGGAAACAATAATAAGGGTTAATTTCCTTTGCTGACCTTGTTTTTTAAACCTAAAGATTATGAACCCTGAACCCGATCTTTTTAAAGATATCCAAAATTCTTTTAACACTTAATCTGTCGGGAGAAAGAAGATTCTATCTATCTTTAGAAAGGGTTTAATTTTTAATAAAATCCAGAAATCATTTTTTAAATTAAAAATAAACTTTAAAATCGTTGACACCCTTAATATGTCAAGGTTTTTAGCAATAATCAAGCTCATGATTAGATATCCCATAACACTCTAATTGAAATCAAGTCTTCACACCCGTTCCTTCGGTTGATGATAAGCGAAGTCAAGCAATATTCGTTTTCTCATCGGGTAAAAATCGAGTTAAACTTTGTTCGACAACTCCCAATCTCCACCCCACTTGAATTCCCATTAGATAAGGCGGAACCGGATTTTGGTTGAGATCTAAAGCTAATGCCATTTTAACTTCTTGAATAGGAATTTGAGAGGCATCATATAAGACTTGATTACATTGTTTTCCCATTTGGTAGCCTTGAATAAACTGTTCATTATTTTCTAGGTTTTTCTCAACGCATTGAAGCTTGTATAAATCCAATATTTCTCGAACTTTTGCTAATTCTGTAGTCATTCTATCCTGTTGATTTCGCCAAGAAATCTGTAATTTATTCCCAGAGTTGATCGTATTAATTTTGTGTTCAAGTTGGCTGATTAAAACATAAATTTCTTGATGAAATTGACAGTTACAATTGACGGAAACGACAGTATTCATAGGATAACTAAAAGCCAGATAGGGGGACGGATAACCGATACAGGAAAGGCAACTTGCAAACTTTTCTCCGTAGAAAAGAGGAGAGTGGGGGGTAAGTCCCAGTCGGGGTGCTTACCCAAATTTCAGAGGTGATGTAAAAAAAATTTAATTTTCATAAACTTTTTTAACAATGATTCATCGATTGTTGATACTTAGTTTTAACTTAAACCGAAAAAGTGAAGATCTGGGAAAGATAACTTAAGTTAAAGACTTGAAGTCAGAGTTCTTCGGGAAATTGGCCCCTGTTATGGTTGAAGAAATACGGGGTAAATGGACAAAAAAGCAACTCCCGACTCCTAATTTAGAGGCGACCGTAATTTTACCTCCATGTTGGAGCGCCACCGCTTGAGCAATGGACAACCCTAGTCCGGTGCCTCCTTCCCGATGAGAACGCGCTTTATCTGCCCGCCAAAAACGGTCAAAAATGAAGGGTAGATGTTCTTCTGCAATTCCAATTCCTGTATCTTTAATGGTAATGACAGCAAAGCGATTTTGCTTCTTTAAAAATACGGTAATTTTACCCCCGGTTGAGGTATATTGGATGGCATTTTCTAATAAATTAGAAAATAAACGACTGAGGCGAGTGGGCTCTCCATAAATCATTAAATTGATAGAAACATGGGCAATGAAGCGAATTTGTTTAGCTTGAGCAGAAGGTGCAATTAAATCAATCACATCTTGCAAAAGTTCATGGAGTTTAATGGGTAGCCATTCATGAGAAAGTTTAGAGGCTGAAACATCTGTTCGCGCTAAAAATAATAAATCATCGACGAGATGATTCATTTGAACGGTAGCACTACTAATGGCGGAGAGTTTTTTGAGATCTTTGGGATGAATGCGTTCTAAATGAGTTAACATCACATCCACAGAGGTTTTAATGGCTGTTAAAGGACTGCGTAATTCATGGGAAGCATCGGCAGTAAATTGTTTGAGTTGTTTATAACTTTGTTCAATGGGTTTTAAGGCTTTTTGTGTTAACCATAACCCGCCAATTCCTGCTAATCCTAACGCTAGAGATCCCCCAATTCCTAACCAGAATAATAATTGTTTTTGAGAAATTTTAATCGATTCAGTCGATTGACTAGCGCGAATAAACCCTTTTAAAATGGGTTTTTTATTGGATGAATTTGTAAAGACAGAAATGGTATAGGTATGAATGGCAAAGGGATGATGGGATAAGTGAATCTTAGAAACGCCGGGTTGAGGAGGAAAATACAAGACTAATTCTCCTCTTTGAGCTAATAATTCTCCCTTGGCATTAAACCATTCTAAACTTTGTTGATCACGGTTAAATAAGTCTCGCCAAGGAAAAACAGACATTTGATCTAAATATTCATTCCCTCGTTTTTCTACTTCCCTCAAGGAAGGGGCAGCAGATTGGGCTAAGACTCGAAGTTTTTCATCTAATTGCTGATAAAAACTATAACTAAAAAATAGATAAACGCCGAGGGCAAACAAGAATAAAATGGCTGCCATTACCGTTAAATAAGACAATAATAAATGCCATCTTAAATATCTAAAATTAAAATCACGAGTTTTCTTTAAGTCGGTATCCCAAACCATAGACTGTTTCAATTAAATTACCCGGAGCACCAACCGCTTTGAGTTTAGATCGTAAACTTTTAATATGGGTTTTAACCGTTGCTTCTGTCGGAATCTCCTCCCATGACCAAAGTAAATCTAAAATTGCACTGCGACTAAATACACGACGACCATTTCTGAGAAAAAGTTCAAGTAATCGATATTCTTTTGGGGTTAAAGAGAGAAGTTGACCTTGATAAGTCACTTCACAAGAAGTCGGATCTAGTTGTAAATGTTCCCATCGAAGAACTGGAGGTAAACTTTCTCCCCATCGACGAAGTAAGGCTCGAATTCTCGCTGAGAGAACCTCTAAATCAAAGGGTTTAACCACATAATCATCCGCCCCTGCATCTAAGCCTAGAATTTTATCCGTTCTAGTATCTTTTGCTGTTAAAATTAACAGGGGAGTGTTATAACCTTTTTCTCGTAAACGTTTACAAATTGTAATTCCGTCGAGTTTCGGTAACATGACATCCAGTATAATTAGATTATAATTAGAACTCTCTGCCATTTGTAAACCGATTTCTCCATCGTGGGCGACATCAATTGAGTAATGTTGATCCGTCAAATATTCAACCAGTGCTTCCGTGACTCGCTCATCATCCTCAACCAGCAATAACTTCATGGATTGACTCATCATCCAAAGGGTATACTTTAATTTTACAATGTTAATCAAACAATTAGACTTGATAATATAAAGCTAATATAATAACATTGATTCTGAATTGAGAACAAGCTCCAATTAAATTCTATTATGATTATTTTTACCCAATCCCATCTAGCCAATGACAATCAATGCGTTAACGTTTATCTACCTTTAACGGCTGAACAACGAACCAAAGCTCGTCAGTATATTGAAACTTTAGAGGGTGAAACCTATTATATTCGTCTACCTAGAGGAATAGTTTTAAAAGAAGGAGATTTATTAACCTCGGATACTCAAGATTGTTGGGCTAAAGTCATTGCTAAACCAGAACCCATTATTACCGTGAGGGCAAACTCTTCCCTCGATTTATTAAAAGCGGCTTATCATTTAGGAAATCGTCATGTTCCTTTAGAAATTACCTCGGACTATTTACGATTTTCCCCCGATGGAGTATTATCTTCAATGTTAGTGCAAATGGGATTAACCCTTCAAGAAGAAACGGCCGCTTTTTATCCTGAACGAGGGGCTTATGGACATCATCATTCATCTTGATATCCAGCCTTCCCAGAACAATTCAAGAACGATTAGCTTTAGGAAAGCACAAATCAATTTAATTCAATAGATGAGCATCATCAGGTCTTACATTCTAAGCCGATGATGGTTAAATAATCTCGAACAAAATTACACTTTGCTTGGGCAAAACTTTCCCTCGAAGGATGATCTTATCTACGCTATTTAGAGAAGCCTGAACGGGTGAGCTTGCATATTATATCAGATAGTGCGATTAGTCGGGCTTATTTTTTGATTTCAATTGAACTGATTTATATTGTTAAAAAGCGTCAGGATGTACCCTTTGATTGGGCATTACTCATCAAGGTTATTTATACTGTAATTCTAAGTTAGCAAAAGGCACAGAATTTATGATTTCCATTCCCCTGTATGCCTTTGGACACCATGAAACCCTTCCCTTTCCCGTTTGCCATTTTAATCAACACTGCTTAGATTCAGCTTTGACTGTTTCTAGTCAACCGTTAGTCATCAATTATTCAAAAACTCAAATATGAAATCTTTATTCATGATGACGGTGATTCAAGGTCATTATCAACCGTCTTTAGTGGTTCTCTCTTTTTTAATTGCGGTGATTGCCTCTTATACGGCCTTGGATTTAACCGGACGGGTAACACCCGAATCCCCCCTCAAGAAGCGTCTCCTCTGGGCCTGGGGAGGGTCACTGGCGATGGGAACAGGGATATGGTCAATGCACTTTATCGGGATGTTGGCGTTTCAACTTCCTCTCCGGGTGGCCTACGATCTCAAGATTACTATCCTATCCTGGGGGGTGGGTGTGCTCGCCTCTGGGCTGGCGTTGCTGTTATGGAATCGACCTAAACTCATCGGAGTGCTTTCCGGTGGGGTGGTCTTGGGATTAGCCATTGTGTCCATGCACTATGTGGGAATGGCAGGCATGATGATTCCAGGCGCTGTGATGGAATACAATTTAGCCCGTGTTCTGATGTCTGTTGCCATCGCTATTTTTGCCTCAATTGCTGCTTTGGGGATGACATTTTACTTAAGACATTCAGGTACCTCTGGGTTGAATTGGATTAAGGGAGGCAGTAGCCTGGTCATGGGGATTGCCATCAGTGGAATGCACTACACAGGAATGTGGGCGACTAAAATTATTGAACAGTCTTCTATTACGTTTAATTCTGAGGAAATTTCTGCCCATTCCGGTTTAGCATTGCAAATAGGAATCGTGACCTTAATGCTATTGGTGGGAACTTTAGTTACGTCTTTGTTAGATCAACGTTATAGCGCTCAATTACTATATCAAAATGCCCTGCAAGAAAGTGAAAAACGCTTTCGTTCTCTGATTCGAGAAATGCCAGTGGGCGTGTTATTGTTAACGCCCCAAGGAGAGATTATTTTGAGTAATCAATTTGCTCAAAATTTGTTATTTCCCATTGAACCCCAATTAGAGGGAAAAAATCTATTTTCATTACCCGTGAAACTTCTCAATGAAGAAGGCAAACCCTTGGGGGAAAAAATGGAGTTCATTCATCAAGCGATCGCCCAAGGTCAACCCATCCGCAATTTAATTATTGGGCTAGATCAACAGCAGTCTTCTGCAACCCTTCATTGGTTATTGTTGAATATTGATCCTGAGTTTAATGAAGACCAAAAATTAGAACGGATTGTTTGTACCTTTAATAATATCACAGAACGCAAAAACCTGGATCAAGAATTAGCAAAATCACGACAATTTTTAAATACGATTATTGAGAATATTCCTTTGGCTTTATATGTTAAAAATGTTGAAAGTGACTTTCAATTTGTTCTTTGGAATAAAGCCAGTGAAAAAATCTTTGGAGTTAGCCGCGAGCAAATTTTAGGAAAAAACATTTATGATCTGTTACCTGAAAAACAAGCCCAGCATTTTCGTTCCCATATTTTAGAGGCTTTAACTCACCAAAAACCGATAGAAATTCCTGAAATTTTAATTCAGACTCCTGCTCAGGGTGACATTTTATTAAGAACTTTAAAAATCCCCATTATCAACCATCAAAAAACCACTCATATGCTGTGTATTTCTGAAGATATTACCAATCGCAAAAATACTGAAATTGCATTACAAGAAAGTTTAGAACGAGAACAAGCGTTAGCAAAAGCCATCCAACGGATGCGCCAAACCTTAGATATCAAAACCATTTTTTCCACCACCGCTTCAGAATTAAGACGAGTGATTAATTGTGATCGAGTTGTAGTGTATCGTTTTCGTCCTGACTGGAGTGGGGAATTCATTGCAGAATCTGTTAATGCGGGATGGATTTCTTTATTTGAAGAACAAAATTATCATCCTAAACTTCAAGAAAATGCTATTGCGAATGAACGGTGTACTGTTAAATTATTTGAGAGTAACTCCAAGCCTAATTATTTATCCCCTGTCATCCAAGATACTTATCTTCAAACCACCCAAGGAGGGTTGTATAGTCAGGGAGTCAATTACCGGGCTGTTCCTGATATTTATCAAGCTAATTTTGACGAATGTTACATTCAGTTATTAGAAAGTTTACAAGCCAGAGCTTATATTATCGTCCCCATTTTTTCTAACCATCAATTATGGGGATTACTCGCCACCTATCAAAACTCTAGTTCCCGTCAGTGGAAACAGGAAGAAATTAATATTGCAGTGCAAATTAGTAATCAATTAGGGGTAGCTTTACAGCAAGCTGAATTATTAGAAAAAACCCAAAAACAATCTATCGAACTTCAAAAAGCAGTAGCGGCTGCTGATGCGGCTAATCAAGCCAAATCGGAATTTTTAGCCAATATGAGTCATGAGTTAAGAACTCCCTTAAATGCCATTTTAGGGTTTACTCAATTGATGAATGAAGATACAATTCTATCTCCCAAGCATCATCAGTATCTTGAAATTATTAATCATGCGGGTGAACATTTATTAACCTTGATTAATGACATTTTAGAAATGTCTAAAATTGAAGCGGGAAGAACAACCTTTAATGAACATCAGTTTGATTTAATTAATCTTTTAGAGGGGTTAAGAAAAATGTTGCAGATGAAAGCAGAATCTAAAGGGTTACAATTACAATTTCAATATGCACCTAACTTACCCCGTTATTTGCAAACGGATCAAGGAAAATTGCGACAAGTTTTATTAAATTTATTAAGCAATGCGATTAAATTTACAACCCAAGGTCAAGTTACATTAAGAGTAAAACGTGAATATCAAATCTTTAAGTCTGAATCTTCATTATCTCCTAACTCAGAGGAGGGAAATTCAGCCAATATTGACCTGAAAAATCTTTCAGTTAATTCCTCTTCTCAGGAAAAATCGGAGTTTATTTTATTTGAAGTTGAAGATACAGGATTAGGAATTTCCTCTGAAGAAATACAGTTACTATTTGAACCCTTTAAGCAAACAGAATCAGGACGGAATTCTAATCAAGGAACAGGATTGGGTTTAGCCATTAGTCGAAAATATATACAACTCATGGGAGGAGATATCCATGTTAGTAGTCAACTCGGAGCCGGAAGTTTATTTATGTTTGAAATTCCGATTCATTTTTTAGACTCCTGTGAATTTTCCTGCAATGCTAATAAATCTAAGGTGATTTCCCTGGCTCCCAATCAACCTGAATATCGAATTTTAATTGTAGATGATAATTTGGATAGCTGTTTATTATTAAGCGAATTATTATCAGAAATTGGGTTTAAAATTCAACAAGCTGGAAATGGTCAAGAAGCCATCAATTGTTGGGAAACTTGGCAACCTGATTTAATTGTAATGGATGTCAGAATGCCCGTGATGGATGGGTTAACGGCATCAGCTTTAATCAAAGCAACATCTCTCGGAAAACAAACTAAAATTATTGCTTTAACCGCGAGTGTCTTTGAGGAAAATCAGCAAGAAATTTTAACATCGGGTTGTGAGGATTTTATTGCTAAACCCTTCAAAGCTGATCATTTATTGGATAAAATTAATCAACATTTAGGTGTAAAATATTTGTATCAACAGGATGAATTGCCACTGGAAACATCGGCTCCCAAACATCCTCAACGTTCAGCAGAGGATTTGGGTGATCTTCTGAACACAATGTCTCCAGAGTGGCAAAGTCATCTCTATTGTGCCGCTGCTCAAGGAAGCGATCTAAAAATATTAGATTTAATTGAGCAAATTCCCCCAGACAATCAAGTGCTAATTGAAAAATTGAAGGATTTAACTGAAAATTTTCAATTTCAAATTATTTTAAAATTTACTGAAGCTTATAAATCATAAAAGCCGGCATCAACCCAAAACAATATTAATCTTCAGGGGATTAAATTAACAGATAAAATTTTAAGCTTTTGTTATTGATTCACTCTATCCTATTTGATCAGAAAGTGAGTTTTTATGAATATTAATCAAGAGGAATTTATCGGGGATATTCTGATTGTTGATGACAATGTTGATAATATTCGTTTTTTATCAGATTTCCTCACCCAGCAAGGTTATCAAGTTCGCAAAGCTATTAATGGAGAAGTGGGTTTAATGGCGGCAAGAACCGTGATTCCAGACCTGATTCTGCTCGATATTAATATGCCGGGAATTGGAGGTTATGAAGTTTGTCAAAAACTCAAAGAAGATGAAAAAACCCGTTCGACTCCGATTATTTTTTTAAGTGCTGGAGATGAGGTTAAAGATAAAGTAAAAGCTTTTCAAGTTGGGGGAATAGATTATATTACAAAACCTTTTCAACTCGAAGAAGTCTTGATTCGTATTCAAACTCAATTACAACTTAAACTTCTCCAGAAAAAACTACAAAATCAAAATGAAGCCTTGCAACAAACGGTCACTTCTCTGCAAACAGTTACTAAAAATTTAGAACAATCTGAAGCCGAACTTCAAGCTTTATTTAAAGCCATGACGGAATCTATTCTAGTGTTTGATGGGGAAGGACATTATCTAAAAATTGCTACCCCCAATACGAAGTTATTATATAAACCAGACCAAGACAGAATTGGCAAAAAAATCCATGAAATTTTACCTCAAAAACAAGCCGATATTTTGCTAGAGGGTATTCAAAAAGCCATAAAAACTCAATCCCAAATCGAGGTAGAATATCGTTTAACTCTTAATCATAAGAAAACTGATTTATGTGCGAATCTTTCCCCGATTTCTTCTACCTCAGTTCTTTGTGTTATCCGAGATATTAGCGAGCGTAAACGTCGGGAAGAAGCCTTAAAATTAATTGTGGAAGGGACGGCTTCTAAAACAGGTCATGAATTCTTTCGCTCCTGTGTTCGAGGTTTGGCTGAAATTTTAGGCGTTCGTTATACTGTTGTGACTGAATGTTCTACGCCCGAAAAAACGAGAGTTCGTACCTTAGCATTTTGGCTTCAGAATAACTTTATTGATAATATCGAGTATGACTTAAAAGGAACACCTTGTCATGAAGTTATTGCCAATAAGGAATATTCTTGTTATTCTGATGGTATTATTAATCGCTTTCCCCAAGATCAAGATTTAGTCGAATTAAAAGCCCGCAGTTATGCAGGAATTCCCTTAATTGATTCAACGGGAATTGTGATTGGTCATATTGCAGTTTTAGATACAAATCCGATGCAAGATGACCAAACTAGAGAACTCGTTTTAAAAATTTTTGCAGCTAGAGCCGGAGCCGAATTAGAGCGCCAAATCACCGATAGAGCCTTGCAAGAAAGTCAGGAACGCTCAGAACGATTATTACTTAATATTTTACCCGCAACTATTGCGGAACGCTTAAAAACAGATACCAGTGCTATTGCTGAACAATTCGATGAAGTCACGATTTTATTTGCTGATATTGTTGGTTTTACACCCCTATCCATGCGTGTTAAACCCGATGAATTAGTTAATATCTTAAATGAGATTTTTTCGGCTTTTGATGAACTGACAGAAAAGCATAATTTAGAAAAAATTAAAACCATTGGGGATGCCTATATGGTAGTTGGTGGATTACCTCTTCCAAATACAAATCATGCGGAATCTGTTGCTCAAATGGCATTAGATATGCAAGGAGCGATCGCTCATTTTCAAGCTAAATATCAGGAACCTTTACAAATGCGAATTGGCATCAATACAGGGTCAGTGGTTGCTGGAGTTATTGGCGTGAAAAAGTTTATTTATGATTTGTGGGGAGATGCCGTAAATGTTGCTTCTCGCATGGAATCATCGGGTTTACCGGGTAAAATTCAAGTCACAGAAAATACCTATGAACGGTTAAAACATCGCTATAATTTTGAAAAACGGGGACAAGTTGAAGTCAAAGGGAAAGGAGAAATGACCACTTATTGGTTAATTCAGCAGCAAGCAATAGCTACCATTTTTACTCGCTGATAGAGCCATTGTGATCAAACTGCGTATTTTCGATCAGTTTTCTAAGTTCTTTCCATTCTGGTAGCCAAGTCCATACATTTTCTGGACTGTTTTCCAGACCCTTTAACACTCGTTCAATGAATTCGGCTCTCGGATCTTTAGAACAAAAACCAAATTTTTCTAAGGGTTCTTTCATGAGATATAGTAAATCTTTGCCTGCAAAAAAAGTTAAGTAATATTGAAATTTTTCACCTCCAGGACGCAATTGTTTACGAAATTCATCAAATTTATTTAAAATTTGATCCCTATCTAAAATTCTATCTCCTACCTTTTTATCAAAAATTTGTTTTATGTTTTCTCGACATTTATCCTTCCCTAAGCTTGATAACCCTGGAAATCGATAGGTTTTACTGATCTGCTCTCCCCAAGAATTTTGAAGATAGAAGTATGATAGTGTAGCTCTGGCAGCTGTATAATTTGCTAGAATCTCAGCTGCTTTTTGTAATGCTATTTCATATTCTTTTATAGGCGGTGCTTTATGACCTAAAGCCTTTTGAACCACAACCGAATCTAGGAGGTAATTTTCTATTTCTTTCCGCTCCCAAACCCAACCTACGAAAGTTCCTTGCTCTGACCATTCCAAAGGAGTTTGATCAGGAATAAAATTGATATCATGAAAATCTCTATCTGCCAAACCAGCTAATCGAGGGTTAGTGATTCTATCGCTAATAACTTTCAGAGCAAAATTAAATGTTTTTCCTCCAATACCAATTATTCTACATTCTCTAGGAACAATTTGAGAAATTACTCGCAGATCAGGACTTTGTGAATTCCCTTCACAGTAGAGAATCTTTACATTTACAGACATAATGATTCCTGATTCAATCGGTAAGTTTCTGTTTCACCAACGACATCTCTAACCGCATCAGAATGGGTGGTAAAAATAAATTGACTGGTCGGACTAATTCTCGGAAGTTGGCGAACTAAAAATTGAGATGCCGGAGGATGAAGGTTCAAGTCAATTTCATCAATTAAAACAACTGAATAAGCAATTTGCTGTCTGACAATTTCATATAAAATGGGAAAAATTGCCTGTTCTCCTGCTGACATTTCTACTAGATCGTAGGTACGATTTTTATATTTTAATAGGAAATAAGTATCTCGTTCTGTAGGAGAATTAAGATTAGGCAAACTCTCTAAACCCCAAAAAGAACGTTCAGGAAAAATTTTTGTATATAATGTTTCTAACTCTACTAAATAATCGGTTTCATAAGGAGGAAATCCAGATTCCTGTCTTTCTCGCCAATTAATGAGAAATTGACGCAGACGACCAACACCGATTTTTGAGAAATCTTTAATATTTTTTTCCTGTCCATTTTCATCACTGATTTCTGAGGATCTACTAGGGTTTGAAACAAGATTCCGAAATTGATCAAACCAAAAGATTCCCGGTAATTTGCCCAACTCTGAACGAACAGACTGATCTCCTCTTTCTTGAATAATTTTTCTAGCATAGTAACGTCCTTGAAACTGAAAATGCTCCTCTAGTGTATTTCCTACTTTCCAATTACCACCTTCAAGGATAACTTTAACTAAAGGACTGTTACCGGGTTTTATAAAATCTTTTGGTCTGAACTCATCAGAAGTTCCATAATACCATCTCAATGCAACTTCACGAGTCGCTTCTAATTCTTCATCACTAAAGGAAACGTTAAGTTCAATTCTAGGTTTTCCCCAGCGAAAAAATCGATTATACAAAAATCCTGACCAATTAAAAGCAGAGGGTTGCTGAATTTTTTGGGTGGCGAGTTCTAAAGGAAGTGCAATAGCTTGAAGGAGAGTTGTTTTTCCTGTGCCATTATCACCCAAAATTAAAAATCGATCACTCACTTCATCCAAGGTTTTATTTTTGAAGGAAACTTCAAGATTTTCAAATATTTTAAAATTTTGAATCGAGATAGATTCTATTTTCATTTTTTTATCTCCTCAGACTCAAGATACTCTTAGATTCTAGCATAAATTTTTTCAAGGTCAGAATGGGTAAAATCCTCAATCACCAATGCCACCCCTAAATCTGTTAAAATTTTAGGCTCATGAGTGGAAGCAACCCCAATGGTTTTAATCCCCGCAGCAATTGCAGACCGAATTCCAGAGGGAGAATCTTCAAAGGCGATCGCTTCTTCTGCTAGAATATTTAATTGATTTAAACAATATTGATAAGGAGCCGGATCTGGTTTTCCGATTCCAATTTCATCGGATAAAATAACACTATCAAAATAATTCGATAGATTCAGGGTTTCCAGCATAAAATCTGTATTTTCACGGGGGGCATTCGTCACTAAACCTGTTTTAAAAGACTGTTGTTTGACCCATCCCAAAAAATCGTTTAATCCGGGTAAGGGTTCTAAATTAACGGCTAATTCTCTAAATTTAGATTCTTTTAAATTAGCTAATTTTAATCCGTCTTTTTCGGAAAAGTGAGGAAATAAATTCTTGACAATTTCAGTGTTTGTTTTGCCACTAATATGAGTTTTATAAAAGCTTGAATCAATCGTAATTTGATGAGTTTCTAAAACATTTGCCCAAGTTTGATAGTGGAAGGGGTCAGTATTAGTAAGAGTTCCATCTAAATCAAATAAAATTGCTTTAAGCATGATAAAATAGAGTATAGAAACCGGGATTTTAACCTACTCTAATTATACAGATAATTAAAGATAAAAACCCGATTTCTGTTTTTAAGGTTACTTTTGAATTGTACCATCCGGCATGATTGCCCCTTGAAAATTAGCTCCTTTTGTATTGGCTCCCGTTAAGTCGGCTGAATTCAAATCAGCATCCTTCAAATTAGCATCATTGAGTTTAGCATTATTGAGTTTAGCACCTCGAATAAATGCACCTGTAAGATTAGCTTGACTCAAATTAGCATTGGTTAAATTAGCTTGAGTTAAGGCGGCTCCGCTTAAATCAGCCCCGGCTAAATTTGCCCCCGTAAAATCAACATTATCTAACAACGCCCCTTTGAGATTAACTCCTTTCAAATCCGCTTGACTGAAGTTAGAATTATTGAGTTTAGCTCCTTCTAAATTCTGCCCTTGTAAACTTTTACCTTTAAAATCACATCCAAAACATTCTTGATCTTGACCTAACTGTACTTGAGCCGCTGGTTTTTGACAACCTGAAACCGTTAAAATTAGGAGAGCTAAACTAATTAATGTCAAGGATTGATATCCGTTGATCAACCGGAGAGATTTAAAATTTTTTGAGATTGAAAACATCGATAAAAAAGTAGAATTTGATTGTAGCATTTGTTGAGATCTGATCCTAAACATTTTCAGGCTTAATTTCCCCAATATCGTCGCCAATGAAATAGATTCTCAATTCCATCAAATAATACTGTATTTTGACGACGACGTTGATCAATCCAGGCGATCGCACTTTGATGATAAACTTCGGAAAACGTCGGTAAAATAGCAGGACATTCTGCTAAGGTTTTCAAGTTTACCCCTTGACGAATTGCTAAAGCAAGGGTATGAATTAACTCACTCGCTTGAGAACCCACCACCGTAGCCCCTAATAGTTTACCATTAGATAAGCCAACAAGTTTACAAAATCCCGTTATTTCTCCCCAAATTTGAGCTTGAGTGATCTGTTTGAGTGATTGTCTTTCAACAATAACTTGAGTTCCATACCGTCTTTTGGCTTGGGTTTCTGTGAAGCCGACTCTGGCAAATTGGGGGTGGGAAAAAATAGCCCAAGGAATGCTTTGATAATTGACCGTAAACTTAGGCCAGTATAGGGCATTTTTAAGGGCAATTTGGGCTTCATATTGGGCGATATGTTCAAAGGAATACCCCCCTAAAATCTCTCCACACCCATAAATTCTAGGATTTGTGGTTTGTAATTTTTCATTCACCCATAAATGATTGTTTTTAAATTTAACGTTAATTAAGTTAAAATTCCAGGATTCTAAATCTATTTTAGACCCACAAGCTAGGATAATTTCATCAACTTCTAGGGCGGTATTTCCCGCTTGAATCCATTTTTTATCCTCAATTTTTTTAACTTGAATGACTGGAGTTTGAGTTAAAATTTTTACCCCTTCCGCTTCTAATTGTCCTTGGATTAACTGTACTGCTTCTGGCTCTTCTTGAGCTAAAATTTGCGTTCCTTCCACTACTAGAATTACCTCCACCCCTAAACGAGTGAACACCTGAGCCAACTCAACCCCTGCGGGATCGCCTCCAATAATTGCTAACCGTTGAGAAACCGTTTCCGACCAATTCGGCTGTTTTTCTAAAAACAAATCGAGGGTATTTGGCGTTATAAATCCTGTGGATAATAACCCTTCAATAGCAGGGATTTTCGGCTGGGGTGCTAAGGCTAATAAATAATTTCGCGATCGCAAAATTCGGTTATTAATGCTAAACGTTAAACGAGGAGAATCAATAAACTCTCCTTCCCCCACAATCACATCAATTCCCCCAGTGGCTAACCGTTGTGGAGAATAAATTTCTGTTTGGTTAGCTCTGACTAAATCTAACCACTGTTTGATTTTTTTTCCCTTAAAATTACTTTCAGAATCTGTTGTCTTGCTAAGGGAAAATTGATGTTGATTTTGGAGAGAAGCTACAATCGGAAATAACCCTTGATATCCCTGTATTAAAGTCAGTTCTTGCGGTTCAACTAAAGCGACCCGCGCCTGCATTTGAGACGCCAATAAGGCAGCATAGCGTCCCGTTAAACTTCCTCCTAAAATCACCAAATCATAATCTAACATAGTCAGGTAATGAGCATTTGAACAGCATTTTAGAATCCAATAAAACCCTTTTCCTTGTTTCCCATTCCCGTAATCTCATCAGTTCTTGGCAATCATCAATTGAGAGGACAATAATTCCAAAGCCGCTTGATATTGTTGATCCGATGCAGTTGCGACTTGACTGCGAAGCAGTAAAGATTCTGTTGGAATCACCCGATCTGGCATAATCCCCAACTTATTAATATCTGTATGATTGGGTGTTTCATACTTGGCAACCGTAACCGCTAATCCTGACCCATCGGATAAATCAAATAGAGATTGAATTAACCCTTTTCCAAAGGTTTTTTCTCCCACTAAAATCGCTCGATGATTATCGTGTAAAGCTCCGGCTAAAATTTCACTGGCACTCGCCGTTCCTGGGTTGACTAAAACCACTAAAGGAGCATGAGTTAAAGCTGAACCGAATGCTTCAAAACTACCGAGAACTCCCTGACGATTGACGGTATAAACAATTGTACCTTCATCTAACCAAAGGCGGGCAATTTCTATCCCCGATTGTAATAATCCCCCTGGATTATTTCTTAAGTCTAAAATATAAGCTTTTGCTCCTTGTTTTTCTAAAGATTGAATTGCATGGGCGACTTCTTCAGTTGCATTGGCACTAAATTGACTTAAACGAATATAACCCAGAGGCGTTTCTCCCAAATCAGACCGTAATTCTGCGGTGACTGGGTTAAGAGCAATGCGATCGCGAATTAAAACCAAATCTTCGGCAACCGTGTTACCCTCCCGTAATACCGTTAATGTCACCCGGCTACCGATGGGCCCTCGCATCCGAGCGGCAGATTCATCTAAAGTTAAATTAGCAGTGGGCAACCCATCAATTTTCAAAATGCGATCGCGGGGTTGAATTCCCGCTTGTTCAGCCGGAGAACCTTCTAACGGGGAAATTACCGTTAAATCGCCCGTTTCTGCATCCAGGGCAATTTGTAACCCCACGCCCATGAGTTCCCCAGAGGTATTAACTTGTAGACTGCGATATTGATCCGGTCGTAACAGACGAGTAAAGGGGTCATCCAGGGTGGCTAACATCTTCTCAATGGCTTGATAGGTCTCCTCCCGGTTTTTGAAGGGTTGTCGCATCCATTTCTCGCGGATAGACCACCAATTTTGATGGTTGAAGCTCTCATCAATATAAGCGCGATTAATAATTCGCCAACTTTCGCTAAAAATCTTTTGATCTTCAGTCAACGCCGAAACCGGAGTGACCCAAGTGCTCCAGATTAAGGCTATTTGCAGAATAATGAGAGAGGCTATCTGAAAAACTCGCTTGTACATGGTGGTGATTTAATCGCTATTTTAATATTCGGGTTCGAGATCAATCCCTGGGGAACCTTGACCACTTGATTTTAAACCAAGACCGTTAGGGACTCTCAGCATCAGATGTTGATTCACGACTTTTGTGAAAATTGAGTTAAAGTTATGTTACATTTTTGATCAAAGGGGAGAACACACCGGGCTTTTAGCCTAAGCTGTCAATCGGATAAAAACCGAAGCCCCTGTTTCTCTGGGTGATGGTTGATTGTTAGCCAAATTTCTCAGGCATCCCCCGATTAATCGGCAGAGGATATCAATCCTAGAGACTTAAACGCATCTCTATCATGCCATTGCGTTTCGGACTTAGCTTGAGTTCGTCAAAGCTTGTGAACTGATCCGTGGCGACACCATCAGGACAAAACAAGTACAGGACAGATCATCAAATATTTTGCTGATTATCGTAGGTTCCTGAAAGCAAAACAATAGCTGACAGCAATTCATTGTTAGGAATTCTAGCTTCATGTTTTCTAAGGGAATAAAAGACTCTCAGACCTTTAAGTGGTTTGATGAACGGCTGGAAATCCAAGCCCTTGAGGATGACATTACAAGTAAGTATGTCCCCCCTCATGTCAACATCTTCTATTGCTTGGGTGGAATTACTTTAGTTTGCTTTTTAATCCAGTTTGCCACTGGATTTGCAATGACGTTCTATTACAGACCGACCGTCACCGAAGCCTTCAACTCCGTTCAGTACATTATGACGGATGTAAGCTTTGGTTGGTTAATTCGGTCTATCCATCGCTGGTCTGCCAGCATGATGGTGTTAATGATGATCCTGCACGTTTTCCGCGTGTATCTGACCGGCGGTTTCAAAAAGCCCCGTGAATTAACTTGGATCACGGGTGTGATTTTAGCCGTGATTACCGTTTCCTTTGGGGTAACTGGTTATTCTCTGCCTTGGGATCAAGTCGGTTATTGGGCTGTGAAAATTGTATCTGGGGTTCCCGAAGCCATTCCCGTTGTTGGTTCTACCATTGTGGAACTCATGCGGGGCGGTACGGCCGTGGGTCAAAGCACCCTCAGCCGTTTCTACAGCTTACATACCTTTGTGCTGCCTTGGCTGATTGCCGTCTTTATGTTAGCCCACTTCCTGATGATTCGGAAGCAAGGCATTTCTGGCCCCCTGTAAGTTAACAGGCTAGGGCTTGGGTTTTTCAGCTACTCCTGTGATTTTTAATCCAAAATCTAAAATCCAAAATCTAAAATTTCGGGTTTGGGAGTAGCCCTTGCTACACTGAATTTAGAGCGTTGCAGCCACAATGAAAAGCCAGCAACGATTTGCTAGATTCCTCAAAAAAGGAGCGCACTTTTAATCATGTCCATCTTAAAAAAGCCGGATCTCAGTGATCCAGTTCTTCGTGCTAAATTGGCTAAAGGCATGGGTCACAACTACTATGGTGAACCTGCTTGGCCCAATGACTTGTTATATACATTCCCTGTGGTGATTTTGGGGTCTTTCGGTTTAATCGTTGCCCTGTCTGTTCTTGACCCGGCAATGATGGGAGAACCTTCTAATCCCTTCGCTACGCCGTTAGAAATTCTGCCGGAATGGTATCTCTGGCCGACTTTCCAAATTTTACGGGTAGTCCCCAATAAACTCTTAGGAATCATGTTAATGTCTTCGATTCCTGTGGGCTTAATTGCTGTTCCTTTCATTGAAAGTGTTAACAAATTCCAAAACCCCTTCCGTCGTCCTGTAGCTAGTGCGGTTTTCTTATTTGGAACGTTAGTAACGCTGTGGTTAGGAATTGGCGCCGCCCTTCCCATCGACAAGTCTTTAACGTTAGGCTTCTAAACCAACGGATTTTTATTTCGATTATTTCAACCGGATACCTGTGAGTTTACCAGGATAGCGTGTTAGGCTAAATCTTGGGGACTATCACAGGTATCGTTTTTTGTAAACAGAGAAACAGGGGTTGGTATAACTTATTGATATAGGATATTACGCCCAGAGCGTACAAAACCGTTAATTTTGAACCAGATTAGCTTGCAATTTTGGATTTTGTGTCTAAAAAATATTATTTTTGAAACCCAGCTATGCTATTACAGAAACACCCCAAACTAGGACAAACTCATTCTCGTTTAACGTGGTGCTTTTTAGCCGTTTTTTCTTGTGAAGGTGGAATTCAATCCTATGTTAAAGATATCTTAACGGCTTATCAAGATTTTTATCAACTTGATGAACTGACAAAGCCACCTATTAATCCAGAGAGTCAGGTTTTAATTTTACGCGATTCTCCTGAATCTTTTAACCCTTTAGAAACCCCATCAAGTTTGTTTAAATTTCAATATTTTAAATCCCAATTTCCCACCTGGGGACGCTTGCAATTAGCAAAAGCTTTACTCCTAGATTTACTCCAAGAACGACCTGAGCGCGTGTTATGTGGTCATATTAATTTATCCCACTTGGTACAAACCATCTGCCAACCGTTAGGAATTCCCTACACCGTCTTAACCTATGGCAAAGAAGTGTGGGAACCTTTACCAACGAAGTATCAAAAGGCACTCCAAAACGCCGATCAAATTTGGACAATTAGTCGCTATAGCCGAGATCAAGCGTGTCTTGCCAATCACCTCAATCCTAAGCAGTTTGAAATGTTACCTTGTATGGTCAATGGGGAACACTTTACCCCTGGCCCCAAACCGCAACACTTGATTGAACGCTATGGGTTACAAGATGCACGGGTGTTAATGACCGTCGCCCGACTGTGGAAAGGTGATCCCTATAAAGGTGTTGATGTCACCATTCGCGCCTTATCCCAAATTGCTCAAGTGTTTCCCGATGTTAAATATTTAGTCATTGGTCGAGGAGATGACCAACCCAGACTCCAACAGTTAGCTCAAGATTTAGGGGTAAGCGATCGCGTTGTATTTGCGGGGTTTGTTCCCACGGAAGAATTAGTCGAGCATTACCGCGTCTGTGAGGGTTATGTGATGCCGTCTCAAGAAGGGTTTGGAATTGTTTATTTAGAGGCAATGGCCTGTGAAAAACCCGTTATTGCTGGGGATAGGGATGGTTCGGCTGATCCGTTACAGGATGGTAAATTAGGCTGGCAAGTCCCTCATCGGGATGTAGATGCCGTTGCTCAAGCTTGTATTGAACTGCTGAAGGGTGAAGATCAACGCTGCAATGGGCCTTGGTTACGTCAGCAAAGTTTAGCCAGTTTTGGCAAACCTGCGTTTCAAAACCGAGTGCAACAGTTGCTCCAACAAAAAGTAGTATTATGATAGAAGTTAAAGATGATGTCAACATTAACTTTTTAAGATTCCCATCAGATATATTCTGGCTTGAATAATTAAGGAGATAGCTGTGAACCAAGAGCGGTTCAGAACTCTACAAATCAAATTTTCAGGGTTGAGTAACTGGCTGATTACATTAGCTGTAATTGGCATTCTGGTCTCTATTGGTCTAGGCTGGTTAGTCAAGGGTGTTCTAATTTTAATTGCCGTGATTGTCATTAGTCCTATTTTGGTGATCTGGGGTGTCCAGTGGTGGTTAAAACGTAATCTCATTCAAGGTCAATGTCCCGTTTGTAGCCATGAATTTCCCGCTTTGAATGCCACCCAATGTCAATGTCCAAACTGTGGAGAACTGCTAAAAGTTGAGGAGGGACATTTTAGTCGGTTAACACCCCCAGGAACCATTGATGTGCAAGCGGTTGATGTTTCCGTTCAAACGCTAGAAGAGTAAATTCATTGAAGACAACAGAGGAGAATAAATTTATGGCTGAAGAGAGAACCTCTATTTTAGTCACCGGAGGAGCCGGTTATATTGGTTCCCATACTGTTCTAGCGCTGCAACGTTCGGGTTATGATGTCATTATTCTCGATAATTTAGTTTATGGGCATCAAGATTTAGTAGAAACGGTCTTAAAAACTGAATTAATTATTGGGGATACTAATGATCGGCCGTTGCTGGATGACTTATTTTCCAGTCGGAAAATTGATGCGGTTATGCACTTTTCAGCCTACGCTTATGTCGGGGAATCGGTCACCCACCCGGATAAATATTATCGCAATAATGTGATTGGAACGTTAACACTGTTAGAAGCGATGAAAGAGGCTGGAATTAATAAGTTTGTGTTTTCTTCCACCTGCGCTACCTATGGGGTTCCAGATGTTGTTCCGATTCCTGAAGACCATCCCCAAAAGCCGATTAATCCCTATGGCGCGACTAAATTAATGGTAGAACGGATTTTATCAGATTTTGATGTGGCTTATGATTTCAAATCTGTGCGATTTCGGTATTTTAATGCGGCTGGAGCAGACCCAGACGGGTTATTAGGAGAAGATCATAATCCTGAAACCCATTTAATTCCTTTAACGTTATTAGTGGCATTAGGAAAACGAGATTCTATTTCTATTTTTGGAACAGATTATCCCACACCCGATGGAACTTGTATTCGGGATTATATTCATGTCACTGATTTAGCAACTGCCCATATTTTAGGGTTAGAATATTTATTAGAAGGGGGACAAACAGATGTATTTAATTTAGGGAATGGAAAGGGTTTTTCCGTTAAAGAGGTGATTGAAACGGCGAGAAAAGTTACTGGAAAAGAAATTAAAGCGGTTGAATGCGATCGCCGTCCTGGAGATCCACCCAGTTTAGTTGGAAGTGGAGAAAAAGCTAGAAAAATATTAGGGTGGAATCCTCAATATCCTGACATTGAAAATATTATCAGCCACGCTTGGAATTGGCATCAAAAACGACACAGTTAATCTTTTAGAAAGCCCTTAAGGGCTTTTTTTTCAACAGTCATATCGTCTCATAGAGGTTTTGTTTATGGACATTGAAACAAGTTACAGAACGCCTTTTAAATTAAAGCCAATAGGGATACTCAAACCTTACTAAACCTTTTAGAGAAACCGTCAGGTTATTATCAATGGTTAAGAATTATAGGTTATGTTTGTGAGGTGATCGCACCAACAAATACCTTTAGCAAAACTTCATTAACAATAAACTCCACTACATTAATACTAACAGAATTTCCCAATTGATAATAAGCCTTATCATCATGATAATGTAGACAAAAATGATCGGGAAAACCTTGTAAACGAGCCGCTTCACGCGGCGTAATCCGACGAACACGATGATTATGATAAACCCCTAACTTATTCGCATCACTGGCTACTAAAGTCACAGCAATTGATTCAGGATCTAAAAATTTATATACCTCAAACGAAAAATTACCACTAACAGGTTTATATTGATGATTAATAACTTTAAGATATTTTTTATTGACTAATGATTGAAGAATATCATCTAAATCAGGAGGATTAAAAAACGTAGCGATTTGAGCTTTCGTTAAAAGTTTTCCATCTTGTTCCTCCCCAAACTCTTTATTCCGTCTTTTCAAAATAAAACGATTCATTAACTCAATTTCCTGGGGACTACATTCTCCTTTTAAACCCAATTCCCAAGAGTGTATCGAGTTTCCTCCGCGATAATCAATTAATCTTTTTCCATGTAGCTTTTCTAAATCACCTTTCAAATGTTTTTTTAACTGTTCAATAAAAACAGGAGAACAATCATATTTAGGATCAGGATCATCTTCTAAAATTGTTTTGACGCTGGAAAATTGATGGTGTTGAAATAGAGAAAGTTGCTGGATATAAGAATGAGAATCCTGTGGCCCTGTATCAGAGATAATATTTAATTTTGGGGCTTGTCCTAAGACTGCAATCATATAAGCTCTTAATCGATTTTGAGGTAAACCGAAATTGCAGCTATTCAATAAAAAAAATTGAAAACTATAGCCTCTTTTTTTAATTTCATATTCTATCGTTTGAATGGTTTTACCTTGATCATTGGTCTGAATTCCTCGTACATTCTCTAATATTATAATCTGAGGTTTATTGGTATCTATTAATCTCATGATCTCAAAAAATAATGTTCCTCTCGTATCCCCAAAGCCTTCTTTTTTACCTGCATAAGAAAAAGATTGACAAGGAAAACCCGCCAGTAAAACATCATGTTCCGGTAATTGTTCAATTGTTCTAATATCACCTAAAGGGTTTTCTTTAAAATTAGCTTGATAAACCCATCTTGAATCTTGATTAATTTCGCTACTCAGTAAACATTGAGGTTGAAATCCTAATGATGAAGCTGCTGTTTCAAAAGCAAGTCGGATTCCCCCAATTCCGGCAAATAAATCAATAAATTTAAGGGTTTTCATTGTAATATTATGAATTTTCTTTAATAAAGTTGGCTAATAGTTGAATTTCTTCCTTTGAGAAAGCTACAGTACAATCACTAGAAAGACAAATTGTACTTACTGCATTTTTTCTAATGTTAATATTGCCGGCTCCATCTATAACATAACAAATGAAATGACCAGCATTATGTAATAACTTTGCCAGATTTTCAGCTTCTCTTGATTTCCGTTCAATTGTACTATTTGTTGTATACTGAAAACTCGCTTCAATACCAAATAATTGATTATTGGGACTAGAAACAACAATATCAAATGTTTTGCCTTCTATCTCTTTGGATTTAGTGATTTCAAAAGTATCCGGTAATTCTTCTTTTAAAACACGGATAACAAATTTTTCGACTAGACCCCCCAGTTTAGTTGATTTCAAAAACAACCTTGAATTGATAGGAATAATTTTTTGTTTTCCATATATAATCCATCTGATTATTTTTAAAATACTTACTAATAGGCGGATACTTATTTAAAGATTCTCCACCTAAATCACTCAAAACCATCAAATGTTTAAGAAAAACGTTTCCTGGGATATCCAGAGAAAGATCAACAAATTTTTGCCAAGATTCAGGCTCAGAATCAGCAAGAGTTAGAATACTAATAAATTTATCTTGTGTTTTGAGTAATAGAGGAAGGACACTCGCTTCACCTGCTTGATCAAGTAGTTCTCCTGGCCAGTATAAAACGGCTTTTTCTTGAAGTTCTACTAAACTACGTTTATATTTGCTCACTCTGGCGTTTACCTCACTCTATTTTGAACTTATTATTATATTCTTTGGTGTGACTGTTAATATATCATAAAGTTTGTTGTAAATTAGCATTATTACTATAATTTAATTTTTTATTCCATGAAACAGTTTAAACTTTAATATTACAGCCTAAATTGTTCCATAAACTTTTGATCAATATAATCTTTCCATCGCCATAATAACGAATTCGGCCCTATATTAAACCATCCCTTAGAGGCGATCGCTTTTTGATCTCCTGTCCCAATTAAAATTAAAAATTCCTGTTGAGGAATAAAGGGTTTAAGCGGTTTTTCTTGTAAACTTCGTTTTAAATTATCTAATAAGGGTTGACCTTGACGGACTGCAAAAACTCCGGCTTTGGGTCGGGGATAATTAACCATTGTGGCGATATCTCCGGTGGCGAAAACTTGGGGATGGGAAATAGATTGTAAGTTATCATTGACTAGAATAAATCCTTGTTCATTGGTTGTTAGTCCGGTTTGTTTTAACCAAGGGGATGCTGATGCTTGTGTTACCCAAAAAATGCGATCGCAGTCTAAGGTTAATCCTGATTTACAGTTAATTTTTTTAATCGAATTTTGAGTTGCTTCAACTTGATCAACGGTTTGATTTAAGTGTAAATAAATATTCCGATTTTTTAGAATCGTTTCTACTTTTTGACTTAAGGACGGGTGACGTTCAGATAATAAGCGTTCACCTTGATGTATCAGATGTAATTCTAACTGATTTAAGGGTTGATTTGCTTGTTGATAAATTTGCGTGAGATGACTGTGAATATTAAACGCTAATTCTACTCCTCCCGCACCTCCTCCAATAATGGCTAACCGGATTTTTTGCTGAGGATTTTGTTGAATTTCATGAATTAATTGCTGCCAATGTTGCAAAAATTTGGAGATGGGTTTAACAGCAATAGTCTGTTCTCTTGCGCCGGGAATGGTTAAGGTTGCGGGGGTACTGCCAATATCAATCGATACAAAATCAAAGGGAATAGGAGAATGATTTTGACAAATCACTAGATTTTTTTCTAAATCTAAATTAATGGCTTGATCAATATAAAGTTTAGCTTGGGCAAATTCAGCTAAGGATGGTAAATCGATATGGCATTGATCAAAGGTATAAAACCCGGCAATATAACCGGGTAACATCCCTGAATAAGGAGTTTTTACAACATTTGTAATTAAGGTTAATTCAACTTCTGATAAAGGATTGATCCCCCATTTTTTCAGGGCGATCGCATGGCTATGTCCTCCACCAATTAAGACTAATTTTTTCATCTTTTAAATAATTTCCTGCTCTAATTTAGAAAGGGAAGGAACAGCCGATAATAAAGTTTGGGTGTAGGGATGTTGAGGATTAGTAAACAGGTCTTCTGTTGCCCCTAATTCAACAATTTTACCTTGATTCATTACCGCAATGCGATCGCATAAAAACCTCGCCACCCACAAATCATGGGTAATAAATAAATAGGTTAAATTAAACTCTTGTTTTAATTCTAACATTAACTCTAAAACTTGGGCTTGAACACTGGCATCTAACATACTCACAGGTTCATCACAAATTAATAATTGGGGATGAGTCATTAAGGCTCTCGCGATCGCAACTCGTTGTTGTTGTCCGCCGGATAATTCCCCCGGATAGCGTTGATAATATTCCTGGGTTGGTGTTAATCCTACCCGGTCTAACATGGCTAAAACTTGTGTTTTTGCCTCCTCTGGTGTGGCTAATTGATGAATTAAAAGCGGGTCAGCAATACTTTCGCCAACGGTCATCATCGGGTTTAAACAAGCATGGGGATCTTGAAATACCATTTGCATTTGACGGCGATATTTTCGGACCTGTTCACGGGATAATTGAGTTAAATCCGTGCCTAAAAATTCGACACTGCCGTTCGTTGCCCGAATTAGTTGTAAAATCGTTCGGGAGAGGGTACTTTTTCCACACCCTGACTCTCCGACTAAGCCTAATATTTCCCCTGGATATAATTCTAAATTGATCCCATCAACAGCTTTAATCACAGATTTCTTTTGCTGGGAAAACAATTGTTGTAAAAAGCTTGATTCTAGGGTATAATATTGTTGTACATTTTTCAGGGATAATAAAGGTTGAGGAGAGGAACCAGGCGTTTCTAAAGTCGGATTTGCTTCTTTATTTTCAATATCCTGTAAATGTAACGCCGATTTTAATAAAGATTGGGTATAGGAATGTTGGGGAGATTGAAAAACCGTTTGAGATGCTCCCATTTCAACTATTTTTCCCTGGTACATCACGGCGATTTTATGGCAATATTCCCCGACCATTGCTAAATCATGGGAAATTAATAAAATTGCGGTTCCCCGTTGTTCACAAAGTCGAGTTAATTCCTTTAAAATTTGAGCCGAAACCGTGACATCTAAACTGGTGGTCGGTTCATCCGCAACAATTAATTTCGGATCTAATAATAAAGCTAAAGCGATCGCTACCCGTTGACGCATTCCGCCACTAAATTCATGGGGATATTGTGACCAACGATTTGCAGGAATTTTCACCGCTTCTAATATTTCTAAAGCTTTATTTTTAGCTTGAGAATTGGATAATTGAGGACGATGAGCTTTTAACGTTTCTAAACAATGATCGCCAATGGTCATCAACGGGTCAAGGCGAGTCATGGGATCTTGAAAAACTAAAGCCACCGCTTCCCCGCGAAACTGACGCAACCGTTTTGCATCCATATCAAACACGGGTTGTCCTTCAAATCTCACTTGTCCTTCAATTTGACTGGTGGTGGGTAACAACCGCATCACCGCCCGTCCAATGGTAGACTTCCCACAACCAGACTCTCCCACCAGTCCTAGACGTTCTCCCGGTTGTAGGGAAAAGGAGACATCATTCACAGCCCAACTTTGCGGCGTTCGGGAGTGGGGATAAGCAACCCTCAACTGTTCAACATCAAACAAATTTGGCATAAGGTTACTGGGGATAGTGTTGGCTGGTGGTGGTTGAGAGTTCTCTCACAAGGGACAACGGACAACCATTGTCTTGTATAATTAATATGGGGAACCCTGCACTTATATCATCAATTTTGACAATGATACAACAGCTTAAAACAAGATTAAATTGGGGAAACTTATTACCGGGATTCATGATTTCCCTATTTTTAACGGTTATCGTTGGATTTTGGACAACTCCAGCTTTAGCAACAGGGGTTTATCAAGTTCCGGCGTTATCCTCGCCCAGTGATACTTGGGTTGTGGAAATGGACGACGTTCTCAGCCGCAGTACGGAAGGACGTTTAAATAATACCTTATCGGACTTAGCAAAAAAAACAGGCTATGAAGTTCGATTTTTAACGGTTCATCGTTTAGATTATGGAGAAACTATTGATAGTTTTGCTGAACAAGTGTTTAAAAAATGGTTTCCGACTCCAGAAACGGCTGCCAATCAAACCTTGTTAGTTTTGGATACAATCAACAATAATAGTGCAATTCAAACTGGAGAAAAAACCCAATCCTTATTAACGAATGAAATTGCTAAAAGCGTCGCCCAAGAAACCTTAAAATATCCCCTTCGTAAAGGAGATAAATATAATGAAGCGTTTATTGCAGCCAGCGATCGTATTGCGACTGTATTATCAGGAGAACCTGATCCAGGTGCACCCCTAGAAGAAGATAATATTAACGTTGACAGTACCTTTAAATCGGCCGAAGAAACCAACGATACCAGTGCTACAATTATTGTTGTGGTTCTGTTAATCGTAGCAACGGTTGTTCCCATGGCAACCTATTATTATTTCCAAGGAAATCGCAGCTAATAATCAGTTATCAAGTAGCCGCATCATCAGTCATCAGTGTAGAGACGCGCCATGGCGCGTCTGTATCAGTTATCAGTTTAACTTCCTATCTAAATTTATTTCAGAATAAAATGCAATTTATTGATCAAGTTGAAATTGAAGTCGAAGGCGGAAAAGGAGGCGATGGAGTCGTTGCCTTTCGACGGGAAAAATATGTTCCGGCTGGAGGGCCGGCGGGTGGCAATGGTGGGAAAGGGGGTTCAGTAATATTAGTCGCCGTTGAACATTTACAAACCTTGTTAGATTTTCAATATAATCATAAATTTCAAGCGGGTCATGGTACCAGAGGCGGCCCTAAAAATATGACGGGGGCGAATGGAACAGATCGTTTGATTCAAGTGCCATTAGGAACCGTTGTTTATGATGCCAATACCGATGAAATTTTAGGGGATTTAGTTGAAAAAAATCAACAGCTTTGTGTGGCAGCCGGAGGAAAAGGAGGGTTAGGGAATAAATACTTTTTAAGTAATCGAAATCGCGCTCCAGAATACGCTTTACCCGGTTTAGAAGGAGAAAATCGACGGTTAAGATTAGAATTAAAATTATTAGCAGAAGTTGGAATTATTGGTTTACCGAATGCCGGAAAATCTACCTTAATTTCGGCGTTATCGGCAGCACGTCCTAAAATTGCAGATTATCCCTTTACCACCTTAATTCCTAACTTAGGAGTGGTGAGAAAACCCACCGGAGACGGGACAGTTTTTGCGGATATTCCGGGGTTAATTGAAGGTGCTCATTTAGGGGCAGGCTTAGGACATGAATTTTTACGCCATATTGAACGAACTCGCGTATTATTGCATTTAATTGATATTACCGATAGTAATCCGATTGAAAATTATCATACCATTCAAGAGGAATTAAAAGCTTATGGCAGAGGATTAGGAGAACGTCCCCAAATTGTCGCATTTAATAAAGTGGATGCGGTGGATGTAGACAGCGAAGAAATTCAAGCACTAACTTCCCAATTGCAACAATTCCATCAAAGCCCTATTTTCATGATTTCTGCGGTAGCTGGAATAGGTTTAGATAGCTTATTACAAGAGGTTTGGCAACAGTTAGATCAACTTTCGGCTTCAGAAAAAAATCAGTTACAAGTCAGTCAATTTTGACTTGACTATCAACTTGATATATTAACAATAATAAAGGCTGAATTAAAAGATGTAAAGGTTAATTTTCTATAAAATTTAGCCAACTTCTCTCTATTGTTCAGCTATTATACAGACAGTCTAACCACAAAAGGAAAACTGATGAATAAAGCGAGAGTTAGCATCTTAGTTAGTGGAATGATGAGTATTTTTACTGCTGTCTATCCAGCCCTAGCTGAAAATTGGGTTTATATGGGGAAAGCAGATACTGGAGAAGACATTTCCGTTGACGCAGATAGTATTTATGCTGGAAAAGAAGGAAAGCGATTTATTTATACCATTGGAAATGAAACCCTTCATGCAGCCGCAAATTGTAATAACAATACTTGGTATGTCCTAGAATATGATACCACTTATTCGCCCCAAAGTAATGCAACTCAACAGATGTTAGTCTATGTTTGTCAATACTGAAGTTAAATCTATTAATAGTTAATTGAATTGAGTTGAGGGTGCATTTCTTTCTGGATCATAAAGCTACTAGACACTGTACAAATAATAGAAATTTGTTATAATTTATTGAGTTAACATTTATCCTAAACGCGATTTTACATCGCAGTAACTCACCCATGTCTTTTAAACTTGATCTCCAAAAACCTCAGAAATTTCTAACAACATGGGTTGCTGCGGTTGGTTTAAGTCTAACTCTAATTAATAGTCCTCTGACTCTAGCAGAATGGGTTCCTTCCCCCTTAATTGCTAGTCAACCTCAAGGGGCAAGTTTAACGGGAAAAAATGGACAATATACGGCTCAAATTATTGTTAATAGTTCGGCGGATACCAGTTGGAAAGTCTTAACAGATTATAATAATTTTTATCATTTTTTACCGAATGTGATTAGTAGCCATTTATTAAAGTCTCAAGGAAATCAAAAAGTCTTTGAACAGGTGTATAAAATTGAAGCATTTGTTTTTAATCAAACCACAAGACTGCGTATATCTGCTACTGAAATTTATCCTAAAGAAATTGACTTTAAATTAGTCGAAGGAGATTTGAAAGGGTTACAAGGAAGTTGGAAAATTGAACCCATTTCTGCAAAACAAGTCCGAATTCTGCATCAAGTTAATGTTGAGCCAGGTTCAACTCCAAGCCGAACTTTATTTTATAATGTTTATGAAAGTAGCTTAAAAAATACTCTGGAGGCGATAAAAAAAGAATCTGAGCGTCGTAATTAGCAATGAGATATATTGATTTGTTTTGTGGAATTGGTGGATTTAGAATTGCCATTAATCAAGCCTTAAAGTCTAGGAATATTAATCCAGTCTGTGTTTTTTCTTGCGATATTGATGCTGATGCTCAAAACATCTATCAGATGAATTTCGGGGAACAACCCGCCGGAGATATTACCCAAATTGCAGCAGAGGATATTCCTGAGCATGATATTTTATTGGCGGGGTTTCCTTGTCAACCCTTTAGTATTTGTGGACAACTGAAAGGGTTTGAAGATACCAGGGGAACGTTGTTTTTTGACATTGCTCGGATTTTAGCGTCTAAAAAACCTAATTACTTTGTTTTAGAAAACGTTAAACAATTAGTTGGACATAACCAAGGAAAAACCTTAAAAGCTATTATTGAAGTTTTAGAAGAATTGGGTTATACTGTTGAATATAAAGTGTTAAATGCTTTAGATTGTGGATTACCCCAAAAGCGAGAACGGATTTTTATTGTCGGTTATCGTCAACCGTTACCGTTTCAATGGGATGTTCAAAAAATACCGATGAAACCCTTAAGCGATATTTTAGAACCGCAAGTTTCAGACTTTTATTATGCGTCTGAAAAAATTCGTAACAATCGTTTAGTAAAATATCAAGGAAAAATCGATACTGAACCGACAATTTGGCACGAAAATAAAGCAGGTCATATTAGTGCTTATCCTTATTCTTGTGCCTTAAGAGCCGGAGCATCCTATAATTATTTATTAGTCAATGGACAACGACGGTTAACGGAACGAGAAATGCTCCGTTTGCAAGGGTTTCCCGATGAGTTTAAAATGGTGACTTCCTATTCAACCGCCCGTCGGTTAATTGGGAATAGTGTAAGCATTCCTTGTGTTATTTTTGTGTTGAATTGTTTGTTAAATCAATAGAAACCAGGTTTCTTGGAGAAACCCGGTTTCTGGATGACCTATGGCCGAATGACACCTTTCGCGCTAGGCTTTAGGTTAATAAATTGCAACAATTGTGCGAATTCTGACGAGGAACCCTGCGTTGCATAGGGACGTCAGCAACAGGGTGCTCAAGTTTAGCATCCTCTTGAAACTGGAAACGATTTGTCTGTCTAGGAAACAACTACATGACTGCAACAACTGTCCGTACTAACTACGAAATTAAAGACCCCTCCCTGGCGCCAAAAGGAAAACAACGCATTGAATGGGCAGGACGTGAAATGCCCGTGCTGCGCCTCATTCAAGAACGCTTCGCCCAAGAAAAACCCTTTGCTGGTCTGCGGTTAGCCGCCTGTTGCCACGTTACAACAGAAACGGCCCATTTAGCCATTGCTTTAAAATTGGGTGGCGCCGATGCGGTGTTAATTGCCAGTAACCCTTTGTCTACCCAGGATGATGTTGCAGCAAGTTTAGTTGTTGACTACGAAATTCCGGTTTATGCCATTAAAGGGGAAGACGCCGAAACCTATACTCGTCACGTCCAGAAAGCTTTAGATCATCGTCCTAATATTATTATTGATGATGGTAGTGATGTGGTGGCGACCTTAATTCAAGAACGTCAAGATCAAATTAAGGATATTATTGGCACAACGGAAGAAACCACCACCGGAATTGTCCGTTTAAAAGCGATGTTAAGAGATGGCGTGTTAACCTTCCCCGCCATGAACGTTAATGATGCTGATACCAAGCATTTCTTTGATAACCGTTATGGTACAGGTCAATCCACTTTAGATGGAATTATCCGCGCCACTAATATTTTATTAGCGGGTAAAAATATTGTAGTTGCGGGTTATGGTTGGTGTGGAAAAGGTACAGCATTGCGGGCACGGGGTTTAGGTGCTAACGTGATTGTAACGGAAATTGACTCGGTTCGCGCTATTGAAGCGGTGATGGATGGGTTCAGAGTGATGCCGATGGAAGAAGCTGCACCTTTAGGCGATATTTTTATTACCGTTACAGGCAATAAGCACGTTATTCGCGGTGAACATTTTGACGTCATGAAAGATGGCGCAATGGTGTGTAATTCCGGTCACTTTGATATTGAAATTGACCTGAAAACTTTGGCATCTAAAGCAACAGAAATTAAAGAAGTTCGTAACTTCACCCAAGAATATAAACTCAAAAACGGTAAATCCGTTGTTGTGTTAGGAGAAGGACGTTTAATTAACTTAGCCGCCGCCGAAGGACATCCGAGTGCGGTGATGGATATGAGTTTCGCCAACCAAGCCTTAGCTTGTGAATATTTAGTCAAAAATCAAGGCGAATTAGAAGCAGGTATTCATTCCATTCCCAAGGATGTTGATGAAGAAATTGCTCGTTTGAAACTGGTGGCTATGGGGATTAAAATTGATAGCCTCACCGCCGAACAAATTGAATATATCAATTCTTGGACATCGGGAACATAAATTGATTTTAAGGTGAATTTCACCGAAGAAACCGGGTTTCTGAGTTATTTAGGGAATGAAATCAAAGTTTTCCTTCAGAAACCCGGTTTCTAATTTTAGCAACTACACTTTTAAAAAAAGATTATGACTGAATGGATTACGAATACAATGGTTTCCCTGGGATATCTGGGAATTGGTTTATTAATGTTTTTAGAAAATCTGTTTCCCCCCATTCCGTCTGAGTTAATTATGCCCTTAGCCGGTTATACGGTTTCCCAGGGAAAAATGGAAATGATACCTGCTATTTTAGCAGGAATTATCGGAACAATATTAGGGGCATTTCCTTGGTATTATGCAGGTAAATTCGTTGGAGAAGAACGCTTAAGACAGTTAGCAGATAAATACGGAAAATGGATTACAGTGTCGGGTGCAGATATCGATAAAGCGAATAATTGGTTTACTCGATATGGCGGCAGAGCCGTTTTTTTATGTCGTTTAGTTCCTGGGGTTAGAACTATTATTTCCTTACCTGCGGGACTTAATGATATGCCGTTAATTCCCTTTATTATCTATTCTACCATTGGCACTGCTCTCTGGGTGAGTTTCTTAACAGGCGCAGGCTATTTGTTAGGCGACCATTATGAGTTAGTTGATGAATATTTAGGGCCCGTTTCTAAAATTGTGTTATTAAGTTTAGTCATTTGGTTTGGACTATGGATTTTGCGTAGAAATATGAGAAAAAATGCAGAATAATCTACCCCATAGGGGCGGGGTCTCACCGCCCAAACCCAACCCCAAATATAACCCTTATTTCTAAAATTGGGTGATTATCCATCCCGCCCAAACAACACCCCAAATATAACCCTTATTTCTAAAATTGGGTGATTATCCATCCCGCCCAAACAACACCCCAAATATAACCCTTATTTCTAAAATTGGGTGATTATCCATCCCGCCCAAACAACACCCCAAATAT
>NZ_JADEWU010000079.1:0-27791 GCF_015207485.1 Planktothrix mougeotii LEGE 06226 | reverse complement strand
TGCGATCGCCCCTTTAAACTAACACAACCAGTTGCCACCTCCCCAGGGCGACTACTCATCGCCCTCTTCAACTCGCATTAGCCGTTGCGATCGCCTCCAATCTTTTCCTTAAGTTGACACCAATGGGCGCGCCTCGCCCCTACGACTATTGGGATTTTTAGCTATTTGTACAACTGATTTAGACTTACTATATCTTTAGAAAGCCTTCTGGAGTGACGGAAAAAAGCGATCGCCTTTGCAACCCTTCCTGATGTAAAATCTCATTAGCGGCTAATAAACCACTACTAATGGCTCTTTCCATTAAACCACAAGGAAACGGCATTTTTACCCAATCTCCCGCAAACATTAAGTTAGAAACCCCAGAATTTGTCACCGGACGATTAGCATAACTTCCGGGGGGATATCCAGCAAAATTTTTCTGATTCACTAATTCTCGATGCAATAGGGTAGCGGATTTTAATTCGGGAACAATTTCATAAAGTTCTTGTTCAAACGTCGTTAATAACGCTTCTTGAGTCGGAAATTCAGTTTCTTTATAACAATAAGCGTGTAATTCAACAACACTTCCTCCCGTTTCTTGATGCCATTGAATATATTCATCTTGAATGCGATGATAAAGGGTAATACTATCGGTTAAATTATAGCCGGATAAAGAGGTAAAATAGCTATATTCCCAAGGGAAATCTCGATCAAACCAAAAGCGACAAACCGCAAAAGGATCAGCAACTTGTAATTGTTCAATTTGTTGCTTAACCTGTAAATTAATATCCCCAGTCATTAAAGTAAATAACTGCTGTGTCCCTGGAATATCCGTCGCCAATACATAATAATCCGCTTGAATCATTTGGGGAGAATTTGTAGCAGAGATAACAGATAAAGAGTCAGATAAGCCCTTATCCTGAAGATTACTTACCCCTCGTTTAAAGTTTCCCTCCTCCCCCCAATTTTTGGGGGGTTGGGTGATTTCTTGTACTAACTGCACTTGGTCATTCTGTCTTTGAATCACTTGATATTGTGGTAAATTTCGTTGTGCTGGCCCAGAAATCACCTCACCTTTTTGATTAAAAACAGCACCATGACAAGGACAGTGAAAATATCCGTCTTCTGCCATTTTTACAGTACAACCTTGATGGGTACAGTGTAAAGAAATAGCTGTATTATTTTGGGGAGATACGGCATAAACATCATCAGCGTTGCCGAAATATTCAAACCCTTTAGATGATATCAGAGAATTAGATTTTACCCAAAATGGAACGGTATTAATTTCATCCCCTTTAAAATAAGTAATCGAGTCAATTTGACCTTGATTCCAGTTAAAATTACTAACGGTAACTTCCGTTAAAACTTCTCCTCCTTTTTGCTGAATTGCATTAACAAGAGGTTGGACTAAGCTAGTACCCATATCTTGACGAGTTCCATTAAATGCTAACCCTTCAGGATTCCCAAAAAAATAGAAATGAAAAAACTGCATTAGTTCCCCCACACTCAGTTTATCCGGTGCATTTAAACTGGATTTTGCAAAGGGAAGAAAATATAAATCATATAATCCTTGAGGGAAATCTTCACGCACCCAATCTGCAACGGAAATATCATCTAACCGTTGATAACTATTCGGAATTTTAAACCCACCAATCTCTCGAAATACTTTCCAATGATTGAGATGGGTGAGATTAATTCCCCAGTTTAAACGATTGGGAGAAGATACGCCTAAATCAACGATATTCCAAGGAAAAGCAGACCGACTAGGACGAAAAATTTCGGGTTGATACTGGTTATTCCTAAAAACAACCGCATAGGATTCTAAAGATATGAAATTATCTTTAATTTTAAGTTGATTAACTAAAGAATTTAAGTTATAATATTGAGGGAAAAACCCATGAAATCCATGCTCCATTTTAAAGGTTTTATCCCCCACTTGAATATCCCAACTTGCAATTTTACCGCCTAATTGGGGAGACTTTTCTAATACAGTAACTTTAAATCCCCGTTGACTAAGTTCATAACCACAGGCTAATCCCGCTAATCCTCCTCCAACAATAACAACGTGCTTCGGTTGCTCTAAAAATTGCGGTAAATTAATAATATCCGGCTGGAAAATAGCAGGTTCAGGTTTATGAAATCGAGAATATCCTAATACCCCTGTTACTGCACCAACCCCTAAAACTTTGAGGACAGAACGACGAGAAAGATGAGAAAATGAAGAGGCGTTAAATTGTTCAGTCATGGATCATTTAAACTTAAGGTTTTAACTGCAAATAGGTTTGAATTTGAGCTATAATTTCTAAGGGGGAATCGGAAATATCAACATATAAAGCCGTTTTAGGTTCTTCTAAAATGTCTAATTGAGTATCCAGAAGATTAGCCGACATAAAATGATTATACCGACTTTGGAGGCGTTGTTGAATTAATTTTTCTGGCCCTTTTAAATAAACTAAGCGCATTTGCTGAGAATCTCTCCATAACATTAAACGATAGGAATCTTTCAACGCTGAACAAGCTAAAACCACATTTTTTTTTGTTTCTAACCAGTCATCAATTGCCTTTTGAACCTGCATTAACCAAGGCAATCGATCGCTATCCCCCAAGGGAATATTTTTGCTCATTTTAGCAATATTTTCAGGAGAGTGAAACTCATCAGCATCGTGAAATTGCCACTGCAAAGACTCCGCCAAAAGTTGACCAATTGTAGATTTCCCAGAACCGGAAACCCCCATCACTAAAATAATCATTATGGCTCCAAATAAAAGAACGTGAAAGATCAAAAATTTGTGCTAAAATATAGGTATAACTGATTTTTTTAATCATTGCAAATGGGAACGGAAATTGAACGGAAATTTTTAGTTAAAGGGGATGAATGGCGATCGCTAGGGGTTGCAGAAATCTATCGTCAAGGCTATATTAGCAACGACAAGGGACGAACTGTGCGCGTCCGTGTTGTTGGAGAACAAGGCTATTTAACCATTAAAGGGTCAACAACGGGAATGAAACGAGCAGAATTTGAGTATAAAATACCCGTTGAGGATGCTCAAGAATTATTAGAAACGTTATGCGATCGCCCCTTCATTGAAAAAACACGATATAAAATTTTAATCGGGGATTTAATCTGGGAAGTAGACGAATTTTGGGGAGAAAATCAAGGATTAATTTTAGCCGAAGTGGAACTAGAAACCGAAGATCAAACTATTGAACTACCCGACTGGATAGGAGAAGAAGTCACTCATGATACCCGATATTATAATTCCAATTTAGTTAAAAACCCCTTCAAATCGTAGTAAGCCCTTCAGGGCTTTCTCCCCAACAATTTAAAGTTAACAAAATAAAGTGTTTTGAGTTAAATTAAAAGAGCGATCGCATTTTCCATCAAATCAGTCATAACAATCCATTTGGACTTCTGCATCATGCCTGAAATGACCGTCAAAGACCTAGAACGCATTGAGTCAGTCCTGAATGAAGCTGGCTTGGACTATCAAATTGAAATCGAACAAGGTAATATTACCATGATGGGCCCATCAGATATCGTTACCAGTGAAGTTTCCTTAGAATTTGCTTGTCAACTCAGTAATTGGGTCAAACCCCGTCGCCTGGGTCGTGTTTTTGACTCCGCAGGGGGGTTTATTTTACCCAATAGTGACTTAAAAGCACCGGATGTGTCTTTTGTCTTGCGTGATCGCCTTCCCCGTAGTGTTCGCTATTTTGCCACTCTGGTTCCCGATTTAGTCGTTGAAGTCAAATCTCAAAGCGATCGCCTGAAAAAAATACGAGATAAAATTCAAGTTTATATTCAACAAGGGGTTAAAGTTGCAATTCTAATTGATCCCGATACCTGTCAACTGGAAGTTTACTACCCTAATCAGTCTGTTATTGTATTAGGAAATGGTGATATTTTAACCCTAAGCGATCTCCTCCCTGGATGGGAATTAGTTGTTTCAGAGATATGGCCTCCTGTATTTGATGAAGATGAATCATCCTAGACTCAAATTCAACCCATTATCCTCTATTAATATTATGAATACTGTTGAACTGCGGAAGCAAATCGAGCAAAATCTTTTACAAATTTCCCCTAAAAACCTAAAGACAATCGCTAAATTTGTTGAATTTATTAAACAACAAGAGAATGACCAAAATATTCATCCCCTATTGTCAGAAACAATTGCCTATAAACCTGCTTCTGGTCAATCGGTATTACGACACGCAGGCCAGTGGGTTGGTGATGACTTAGAGGACTGTCTTGACTTCGTAAATCAAACTAGAGGAAAAGTATTAGCCAATAAACATATTAATCCTTTTGAATAATGTACCTTTTAGATACCAATCACTGTAGCCTTATTCTCGTAGAAAACCAGACTGTTATCCAAACCATAGAACAAATAGGAGAAACCAATATAGCTACCTCAGTTATTACAGCAGGTGAACTAATTTACATGGCAGAAAATTCTAAAAATAAAGAGCAGAACTTAAGCTTGATCAACCAATTTATTGAAGATATTAGAGTGTATTATATTGATGAAGAAACAGCCAAAGTCTATGGACAGATTAAAGCAGCCTTAATCAAGGAATTTGGCCCCCAACAAAAAACGAAACGAAAAACAACTAAAATTACAGAATTAGGTTTTGATGAAAATGATCTATGGATAGCTGCTATTACTCGGTGTTATGATCTTACCTTAGTAACATCTGATAGCGATTTTACCCGCATCCAAACCGTTATCAATTTAACCATAGAAAACTGGAGAACATAAAGAGTAAGGCGATCGCTAATTTCTTCAAACTCTCCAATAACACCCGCAAACCGTCAAAAATCCCCCCAAAAAAAGGAGGGATTTCTAATCACAAATTAAGGTAAATCCGTCTGTCCCATCAAATATAAATCACATTCACGGGCGGCGCCACGACCTTCATTAAACGCCCAAACCACAAGGCTTTGACCCCGACGACAATCACCCGCCGCAAACACCCCCGGAATACTGGTAGCATACTTACCCTGTTCAGCCTTAACATTACTCCGAGCATCCCGTTCTAAACCCAAAGCATCTAATAGCGGTTGTTCCGGCCCTAAAAATCCCATCGCTAATAACACTAATTGCGCCGGAATCACCTTTTCCGTGCCGGGAATGTGCTGCGGAATAAACTGACCCTTCTCATTTTTCCCCCATTCCACCTCAACGGTATGAATGGCTGTCACATTGCCATTTTCATCCCCTTCAAATTTCGTGGCTGTTGTTAAATAAACACGGGGGTCAGCCCCAAATTTCGCTGCGGCTTCTTCCTGACCGTAATCCATTTTATAAACCTTCGGCCATTCCGGCCAGGGATTATTGGCGGCACGTTCAGAGGGAGGTTTGGGTAAAATTTCCAACTGCACCACACTATTGCAACCGTGACGAATAGAAGTACCTACACAGTCTGTCCCCGTATCTCCCCCTCCAATAATCACCACATCTTTCCCCTCGGCGGAGATGAAATCACTTCCGGGTTGTTGATTTAAAACAGCCTGAGTATTAGCTGTGAGGAACTCCATTGCAAAATGAATCCCCTTGAGATCTCGCCCTTCAATAGGCAGATCACGGGGTTTGGTCGCCCCGGTACACAGGATCACCGCATCAAATTCTTTTAACAGGTTTTCGGCGGGAAAGTCCTTGCCAACTTCGGTATTGCAAATAAACTTAACGCCCTCGTCTTCCAATACCTTCAGCCGTCGCAGGACAACTTTTTCTTTATCGAGTTTCATGTTAGGGATACCATACATTAATAATCCCCCCGGACGGTCAGCCCGTTCAAACACCGTGACCCAATGACCCGCTTTATTCAGTTGCGCCGCCGCACATAATCCCGCAGGGCCAGAACCAATCACCGCCACTTTCTTTCCGGTGCGTTTGCTAGGAGGTTCAGGGGTGATCCAGCCTTCATCCCAGCCTTTATCAATAATTGAACATTCAATATTTTTAATCGTAACCGGAGGGTTATGAATGCCCAGAACACAGGAACCCTCACAAGGCGCTGGACAAACCCGACCTGTAAATTCAGGGAAATTATTAGTTTTGTGGAGACGGTCTAAGGCTTCTTTCCACAGTCCGCGATAAATTAAATCGTTCCATTCGGGGATCAGGTTATTGATGGGGCAACCACTAGCCATCCCACTAATAATGGTTCCTGTATGGCAAAAGGGAGTGCCACAGTCCATACACCGGGCGGCTTGGGTGCGAAGTTTGTCATCCTCCATCGGGAGATGAAATTCATCCCAATTCCCAACTCGATCTAGGGGGGCGAGTTCCGCAGCAAGTTCGCGGGCATATTCCAGAAAGCCAGTCGGTTTTCCCATAATTTTTTCCGTTAAACTGTTGAGTATTGGTTGTTAGCAATCTTGATTCGGTTTACGGTCAAGGTTGTTTAATATATTCGCAGGGCTGTTGTTGAAAGGCTTAAATATACCAGTTTTTCAACCTTCAGCCTGTTTTTTTTCTGGAAATCGTCAACAACTGATGACAAATTAGTAATTAACAAATTTGAGATACTTTAATTTTCCTCATTGTGATTCGCCCTGTTGAATTTTAGGGCATTTTTCAGATTAATTTAAGGACTGTTCAATATTTCTTAATGATGCCGAGGGCAGAAATCCATCCGGTTTTATCCGTCGTGATCACAAAACCTTTGGCAAAACAGAGATATCGAATTCAGTAGAGAATTATCGAGAAAACTATTAATAATCAAAAGCTTAGGTGTAGAGGATACCGTTTAGACACGGGGCAGAGTTATCCCCATTTTATTATTAAATAACTCCCTTCAGAGATAACCTAAACATTCCCTTGTCATTGCCATGCGCTTCGCGCCACCGTAGGCGATCGCTATTTCCCCTCAATACATAAGTTATTGATTTTGTCAAGAGTCCTTTCTAGGGTTGAACTGTCCCTCTCAAAAACTCGTGCATCGCCAAGCAATAATTCTGTCAGCAATTCAATATATTTGACGATGGCATCAGGGTTTTAACCTCAATTTTGACCCATAGACAGAATAACCCCTTGGGTGCTGTTTTTTATACTCTACCAGAACCCCTATCAATTCGTCAACTATTTGAGAGTAATTTTCAATAAAATCTCAATATTTCCTGACAATCTTTTGAAAAACAAAACAATATTGAAAAATGGATTAGAAAACCTGAACATTAATCCCGATTAAAACCATAGGTTCACCCCTCGGCTACAATAGATGAAATCGGAAGCAATTTATAACCCAAAGTTCATATTATTGCGTTTTATTGCGTTTCTTCGGGTTGTTTTTGTGCTGTTAACGCTTTTAATGCTTTGACTTCCTCCTCTAATAATTTCACCTGTTCTAATAATTGTTGATTACTGGCGGCTAAAACTTTCGCCTGACTGCTTAAATAGGGATCACTTTCCCACCAATTAATCCCAATTTCTCTGGCTTTATCCACCGAAGCAATTAACAACCGAATTCTAATATTAAGAAGTTCCGTTGAACCGACGGAAACGGAAATATCCCCGGCGATAACAATGCCTTTATCTAATACCCGTTCTAAAATATCAGCTAAACTTGATCCTTGGGTAGATGTGGAAACACCCCGTTGCAAATTTGAGAGAGGTTGCTGTGAATTCATAAGTTAAATTAATTCTCCTTCTGCACAGCAAAAAAACGATTATCCTGCTGTTTAAGATAGCCTTGTTTTAATAAAGAGCGCAATACATTCGTGGTTTGGACTCGATTTAATCCTAACGCCACTTCAATTTCTGAAACCCGCGCCCCTGTAGATTGTTGTAAATATTCATAAACTTTTTCTTCAATTTCTAAGTCATTGTTGTCCGTTAATAGTGTTTCCAACAGGAGTAAAGAATTCTGCTCAGAAGTGTCACCATCAGTTAATAGAATTTTGATCACTTTTTCTAATTTTCGGCGAGATTCTATTGATGGCAAACCTGTGCGAGATAATAAGACATCCGCACAAACGTCGATAAAATCTTGACTGTCTGCCTCAATAGCAATATCATGTTCATGACAGATTTTGGAAATCATTAATCCCGGTCTTAAACCTGACAATTTATTAATAGGGGCACGGAGATATTTCCCATCTTGGACAGGTTGAATGGCTTGTTTTGGGGTGGTTATTTCTAAATAAATTTTGATTAATTTAATGATTTTTTGAGCAGCTTCTGAAGAAATGCCAATTTTTTGAACTAAAATTTCTTGCTGTGTTTCCTCATCGGGTTCTGGCATATCAATGGTAATTAACCGATCTAATAACGCATCTTGAGTTGCATGAACTCCACAGTATTCCTCTGGGTTTGAAGTCAGAATGGCTCTAAAATGGGGATGAACTCGAATATATTCTGAATTATTATTACTAGGAGGAAGCACTAATAATTTTTCCTCTAAAGCGGAGAGTAAAACGTTATTTGCTTCGGGATGAGAACGGTTAAATTCATCATAAACCAGGGTAAACCCTTCTTTACAGGCTAGGGTTAGACGAGAATCAACCCAATTTTGTCGGAATTCATCTTCTAATTTAACCACACTATGAATAAAGTTATCGACTACTTTTTTGCGAGTATAGCCAAGTTGGTTGCCAATTAAATCGGAAGACTGGAGCTCGTCATCGCCAAAAATTAAGACAATGGGACGGTTTAATAAATCCGCTAAGTGCATCGCTATAGTCGTTTTCCCGGTTCCGGCTGGCCCTCGTAAATGCAGAGAAAACCCACTATGAAGATACCTCAACCCTCGAATGGTAAGTTTTTCAAGTGCTGGAGTATTGACAAAGCCTTTAGGACGAGCTTGAAGCACGGTAGTCATATTTTTAATTAAATTAACAGCTAAAACACTGCCGAGTTTAGACGTTATCGGCAGGCTTAATTAAATGTTATCGCAGGGAACAGAGAATAGAAACTAGGGAGGGTAAGGAAACCTCGCCCTTACTATTTTTTAACAGGAATATAAACGCGATCGCGTTGAGAAATACGTCCCTGTTGTAATAAGATCCGAATCGCATCGACAGTCTGCACCCGATTAATTCCCAGAGCTTGTTCAATTTCCGCTAATCGAGCACCATTCTCATGGCTTTGGATATAGTTGTAGACCCGTTGATCGAGAGTGACGGGTTCAAGTTGCAATGAGGTAGTGGTGGGTTGCGGTTGAACTGAACGCGGGGGCGTTTGGGGTTTAGGTGCGGGAGACTTAGCTTTTAAAGGAGGTTTTGAACTGAGAGGAGGTTGGGGGGTAGTGATAGCTGTTTTGGGAGGAATCGATTGGGGAGGGGTGACAACTGGGCTAGGTTCCCGGCGAGAATCGCCCCAAATACTATGTTGGAGTTTTAAATGATAGTCTTTCAGTTCGGCGCGAAAATGCCCCAAATCTTCAAATAACGCCTTCACGGTCTCTTGTCTTTGTATCCGACTTTGTTGGAGTTGTTGTTGTAACCCTTCTGCCATTTGTTGGTGCAGGCTGTCTAACTCCGCCAAATACTTTTGTACCGATTGGGATAGGGTTTGGCGAAATAACGCTAAGTCCTCAAGCAAAGGTTCCCGTAAGTCAAAACGCTGTTGCTGATAGTCTGCTAACAAACTTGTCACCGTATTTCCCAGGTCTTCTCGAAATTGCGATAACCGTTGATGCAGGTCAGCTGCAATTTCAGACCGTTCCTCAGAGGTTTGTTGCAGAAACTCCTCTACCTCTTTGGACAATTGCTGCATGAACTCTTCGAGTTGCTGTTGCAGTTCTTCGGCGAGTAACAAACGTTCTTCTTGGTTATTCGTTAATAAACCGTGAATTTGCTGTTGCAAATTCGTGACAAACTCTTGTCGAATTGCTTGATCGTCTAATGCTTGATTTTGCCGTTCCTGTTGCCAAAGAGTTAATGTCGTTTGAACCTGCTGTTGACGGTCTTGAACCGTCTGTTGGCGCTGGATGCGATCTTGTTGCCACTGGTCTTTCAAAGCCATAATTTCCAAACCCTCGTATCGGTGGATTGTGTCGTATTGGGCAATGGGTATGAGCCTTTAATCGGGTTAGTTGAACTTACATCCTAGCTGGATCAATCCTATAAAAGATTACTCTTGACAACTCTGACCCGCTCAAGCAATTTTCCATAACCTTAGCAAATCTTGGTGCTTTTTTGTTCCATACCCGTTGCTAATTTCAGAATTCTTAGACCGCAGGAACAGCCGCCTGTGAGGTTAAACCAACGGCTTCTGCATATTTGAGATAGGTTTCTACAGAAGCGATTACAATTCTCGCTTCAATAGCCAAAAGTTCGATCCCAACCAGGGAAACACGCACCCAAGCGTCAATGACAATCCCTTTATCTAAAATCCGATCAATCACTTCAGCCAGACTGGAGGATGAATTTACTTTTTCAACAGCCATGAGTCTATTGCTCCTTTTTGGTGGAAAGAACTGGGTATATCCTGATACAGTTCTTTGATGTCATCATACCCTAAACAACGACATTTTTGAGTCCCTTTTGTTACTTCTTTTTACAATTGCCGATATGGGGCTGGCTATTTGTTCATCAAACTTTACATTCTCAATAATGCTCTAACAAAAGTTTAAAATTTTTTACTATTCTATTATGGAACCCAATTCACATACACTGTGAAGACCGTAGCCCAAATTACTAGAGTAAATGATGCCCCGGATATTAGTCATAGATGATGACCCTGCGATCGCGGAACTGGTAGCCATCAACCTAGAAATGGCTGGCTACGAAGTTAGCCAAGCTGAAGATGGTATAAAAGGACAAGCTTTGGCAATGCAACTGTTGCCAGACTTAATTATTTTGGATTTGATGTTACCTAAAGTCGATGGGTTTACCATCTGCCAACGTTTACGTCGGGATGAACGCACGGCAGATATTCCGATTCTGATGTTAACGGCGTTAGGACAAACCCAAAATAAAGTGGAAGGGTTTAATGCAGGTGCGGATGATTATCTAACCAAACCCTTTGAGTTAGAAGAAATGTTAGCGCGGGTCAGGGCGCTCTTACGACGAACCGATCGCATTCCGCAAGCGGCTAAACATAGCGAAATTCTCAGCTACGGTGCTTTAACGTTAGTTCCCGAACGGTTTGAGGCGATTTGGTTTGAGAAAACCGTCAAGTTAACCCATTTGGAATTTGAACTGTTACACTGCTTGCTGCAACGTCATGGTCAAACCGTTGCTCCCAGTGAAATTTTAAAAGAAGTTTGGGGTTATGATCCCGATGACGATATCGAAACCATCCGAGTTCATATTCGTCATCTGCGAACCAAGATGGAACCCGATCCCCGTCATCCTCGATATATTAAAACGGTCTATGGTGCAGGGTATTGTCTGGAACTTCCGGGGAACGGTAAAGGAAACGCGGACGACCCCGCCATCGCTACAGAGTCTTCTGTAGATGGTAATGGAGTCAAGGGAAAGAAAAAGTAGGCATCAAGGGGAATAGGGGGAGTAGAGGAAGCAGGGGAAGCAGGGGGGGGAGAAATCATTAACTCCTATTTTCTGTCTCCTGTCTCCTTCCTCTATCTAAAGTTAGTCCCCGGTGATTTGTTCTTTGTAGGAATTAAATTCTTGAACTAATTCTTGACGGGTTGAAGCTTTTAGTAAGTAGCGGTAAACAAACCAAGCTGTATATCCCATGCCAATTAACTCAAAGGTAGGAGATAAAAGCGGAACATCATTGAGAGCATCAATGACCGCAAATAATACCTTCAGAGAAACAAGACCAGCTAAAATCAGAACAACGGTAATAATCGGTTTTTGGTAGGAGCCAAAAAAACTGGAGATATAACCCGGAAGTTCAGATAAAACCACGACAACTTTTTCTTTAATTTCATCAAACTGGGCATTGGCTGAAGTGGAAGTAATTGCACCCCCTGTTTCCACACTCACGTCTATTTGTGTTCCGCTAGACGTAGATGTGTCCGTGATCTTCGTGGGTTCTTGCATTTTTCGTCTCCTTGTTTAAAAAAATGTGCAGTACCAATCGATTTTAAGCGAGAGAGAACAGGTTTTTGTCAGAATTCAACGATTTAGAAGTTAATTTTCAGCCAATTGACAGACCTAGACTGTTCCCAAACGCTTAATAATCTAACGGTAAACCACACTGTTCTAGGGTGGATCGATTTTGCAACAATTCTTCAGTGGGTTGATCCACTTGTATCCTTCCTTGTTTGAGAATCATGGCCCGTTGGGTGACTTGGGAAATCCACTGTAAATCGTGGGACGCAATCAACATGACTTCCACCGGAAGTTGAGATAAAATTTGCGCCAGTTCTCGACGCCACCAAGGGTCAAGGCCATTCGTGGGTTCATCTAAGATTAAAATCCCAGGTTCTAAAGCTAAAACCGCCGCTAAAGCCGCGAGTCGTTTTTGTCCCCCGGATAATTCATAAACAGAACGATTTACACAGTCGGCTAACCCAAAATCTGCTAATAAATGAGTCGCTTGTACTAAGGCTTGCTCTGGGTCAACGCCATAGTTACAGGGGCCAAACATCACATCTTCTAAAATACTGGGCATAAACAGTTGATCATCGGGATCTTGAAAACAAAATCCCACCCGGCGACGAACTTCGGGTAAGGTGGTAGGTTGAACTGGAATTCCTTGAATCCAAATTTGACCGGAATTGGGTTGTTTTAATCCAATTAAATTTTCCATTAAGGTACTTTTTCCGGTTCCCGTTTGCCCTAATAAAGCAATCCGTTCTCCGGCGGTTAAGGAAAAGGAAATCCCTTGCAAAATCGGATTTTGCTGGGAATAACCAAAGACTAAATCTTGGACAAAAACAGCAGGAATGGGGGAGGCAGTTTCTCCCACGATAGAAATAGAGGGGTTTAAATAAGAATAACTCAAGGTTCAAGATCCACTAAAGAAACAGTTCAAATCCAATTAAGCTAGAGGCTATTAGTAAGGTGAGTAATAGAGCGATCGCACTATAACCATCTAGGGTAACTTTTTTTGGAGTTCGGAGTTGAGTTGGGGCTCCATATCCTCTTAATTGCATAGCTTTGTAAACTTGTTGGGATTGTTGATAACTTCTGATTAACAAACTTCCCGTTAAAGCCGCATAAATTTGTAAATTTCTCCGACTGATATTCCGAGGTTGAAACCCTCGCAATTGGGTTGCCCGTTGCATTTTTTGGAATTGATGTCCTAATTCAAATAAATAACGATAGGAAATCAACATAATATCTGTTAAAATGGGAGATAAACCCAGCGATCGCAATCCTTTAATCAAGGTTAAAAAAGAACTGGTTCCCAATAAAACTAATCCTAACGTAAAAATTGCTAAAAATCGGCTGGCAATTAATAAAACAGCTAGGCAACCTTCCTGCCTAATCGTGATTATTCCCCCCTGCCAAATAATGGTATTTCCTGACAAAAACGGTAATAATCCCACCACTCCGACTAAGAAAAAACCCGGATAGGTTAACCGACGCAGAAGAAATTCCAGGGGAAGTTGAGACAGGGAATAAAATAAAACAGTAATTGTTAAAATGACCGGGACTAAACGTAAATCCTCCACTGAAGCAAAGGCAAACATTAAAACCAATAATCCAATAATCTTGGCACGCACATCCCATCGATGCACCGGGGAATTAACATTGGCATACTCATCAAAACTAAAATTCATGGAGATAACCACAGGAACAGATCAATTGATTAAGATTTCGGGTTTAACTCGCCGTAAAAAATTCACAACCATTGCGGTAAAAATTCCCTCAATAAAAATCAACGGGACATGAGCTAACATTAATCCATAAATCGCTGCTTTTTCAGTGTCCTGATCCCAAGCTGAGGGTAAATGAGTAATCACAAGACTAAAAAATAAAAGGGCTGCTAAACCGACCCCCACAGCACCCGATAAAAAGCCAAACAAATTTAAGGATAAAGTTGCACTCAGTTTCAGCTTGGTTTTGTTGCGGAGATTAAAAATAAAACCCGCAATTAAAGCAGGAATTCCCATAATCACAGCATTGATTCCCAGGGTTGTTAATCCTCCATGTCCAAACATCACCGCCTGAAATAATAAGCCTACAAAAATTGCGGGAAACGCATACCAACCTAATACCGCTCCTAATAGTCCATTTAAGACAAAATGCACACTGGCAGGGGGGATAGGAAGATGAATTCCCGACGCTACAAAAAAAGCGGCTGTTAGTAAAGCAGCTTGCGGAATTCCCTCACTGGGATTAGATTGTCGATTAAGTTGTCGTAGGGAATACCAAAGGGTTAAACTGGTGATTGCATAGCCACTAATCAGAATTTTACTAGGAAGAATTCCTTCGGAAATGTGCATAAAATTTTACTCGATAATTAGCATTATTCCATGTTGGTTCTGACCTGTATTTGAAGAATCGTTAAACGGATAATCAAATCCTAACGATTGAGATAGAATTATCCTCTATCTAAAGAATTAATTCTGATTGTAACATCAAGATTTAGGGCTAACTATCTCTCTGTCTAGCTCTGGAGATAAACGCGGTGCTTTTGAACGCTGAAAAAATAAAGCCGTCCCGATACAACCCCAAATCACAGAAGCGATCATCACGCCTTTTTGGAGAGGACTCAACTCAGCTTTATTTTGAGTTAAAGCAGTCGATTTCCCCGTGAGAACATTTTTAGATTCCAGGGGAATAGTAATTAACGCTCCGTGACCCGCTTGACGCACTTTGACTTCCCAATATCCTGTTTTTTTGACATCTGGTGTAAAGGTAAAAGAGCCTTTATCATCGGTTAATCCTTCTTTCCAAGGTTGGGTCGGATTATCGGGAGCATAAACCGTCACTTGGGCTTTTTTCATGGGAAACCCTGAGTCATACAGAGCTTTAATTTCAACGGCTGAAGTGAGTTGATATTCGGCTTTTGCTCCATGAGCGATCGCTCGTTCTTGTACACTTAAAATGGGAAACAAGAGGAACACAATGATCCATTGGTATTTCATATTGTCTACCTCCTAATTTATGATATTCTTCTAATTGTAAACAATTTTTGAACAATCGGTTTTACTTTTTCAACGTTAATTCTTGACAATGACCTTCCCCAACGTGAGCCATACTGGGTAAAATATTCATTAATGTTTGATAATCAGCCGGAGATAATTTTTGTTTAAGTGTGGGTAAATCCGCTACTAATTCTCCATTGGTAGCAATTTTTGACAAAGGTTCAAAACCCAAAGCCGTTGTATTGGGTTCTTCCGTCGCTGGGATTTTTCCATTTCCAAATAAATGATCAAAATGGAAGGTTGCTTCTAAATCGGCTTTTCCTCCAGGCTGCAAAACACCCTTTCGTTGCTCTCCGACATAATCTCCACACAAAAACTGCATTTCTTGATCAAATTTGAGAATAAAAGGAACTTGTTGATCTCCTTTTTTTGCCACCCCTTCTATGACCATGACTTGACCTGCTAATATTCCTTCGGTTCCCTTGTTCAAATTCCACGAAATCGCGTTATACTTGCCAGGAGGAGCCGGAACTTCATTAATGACAATCGCCTGAGTATTTTCATCTCCTTCGGCTAAATCAACCGTTTTTTTTATGACTAAACTAATACTTGTTTTAGCAATCGGTTGACCTCCAGCCTCCGGGTTATAAGGGGGATCAGATTGATAAGCTGTTGCTTCACCAAAGTTGAGATAAACATGATCAAAATTGATGTTCCACCCATCTTTAGAAACCAATCCTTTCCGCACAAAATCTTCTCCATTTGCTTGAAATTGTATTAAACCCATTTCCCCGGTTTGGGTTGAATTGGGAGTAATTTGGGCTTGGGGAGTTTCTGATGTAGATGTTGAAGCAGTTGGAGTCTGAGGTTGAGAACAGCCGATTAGCGTAGCTACAATAAACCCCATTAGACAACTGCGCTGAATTTGTTGTTTTTTCATCTAAAGCTGCTCAATACAATCTTTCATCCTCTAGGAAACAGGTTTTTTCCTGTTATTGCAATACCCCCCTAGGGCATTAAAATCTGATTTAAGTCTTAAGAATTAATTCTGAAGATAGGCAACAATTTTAACTTCTTTCTTCCCCAGGGGAGAAACTCTTGTCATAATAGGTAAAGTGTTTTTAGGTTAAAGACAAACCATGAGAGATCTAGATCAAGGAAAAGCGATTGAATTACTCAACACGATTATGGAGTTTGAATTGGCTGGAGTGGTGCGCTATACCCATTATTCACTCATGGTAACAGGGCCAAATCGTTTACCCATTGTACAGTTTTTCAAAGCTCAAGCTACAGAATCGTTGCTTCATGCTCAACAAGCGGGAGAAATTCTCACGGGTTTAGAAGGACATCCCAGTCAAAAAATTGCCCCCATTGAAGAAAGCTATCAACATTCTGTTAGGGACATTCTACAGGAAAGTTTGGCTCATGAACGCAAAGCTTTAGAATTATATAAAGATTTGCTAGAAATTGTTGAAAATGCGAGTATTTATTTGGAAGAATATGCTCGGACAATGATTGGTCAAGAAGAATTACATAATATTGAAATCAAGAAGATGTTGCGAGACTTTAGTTAAGTCCAAAAAACATTTGTAGGCTGGGTTATGCCCAGCTTATCTAATTTTTTAGATTATTAACACAAGGGATATGGATATTACAGCTGCTTTACCAACATTTTTAATTACCTTACGAGAAGGATTTGAAGCTGCTTTAGTGGTGGGAATTGTTCTCGCGTGTTTAAAAAAAGCCGAACAAAGTCATCTGAATTCCTGGGTCTTTTCTGGAGTTGTAATTGGCATTCTGGCGAGTGCAGTCTTTGGCGTTCTATTTGGCTGGTTAATTCAAGGAATTGCCACCTCTGAACATCCTTATGCTCCAGTCTTTGGCGAATTTTTAGAAGCCGGAATTGGTTTATTTGCCATTACAATGTTAAGCTGGATGTTGATTTGGATGACCCAACAAGCTAAATCCTTAAAAGCTGAAGTAGAAGGAGCAGTTAAAGCTGCTATTGATAATAATAAAATAGCCGCAGGTTGGGGAATTTTTGGATTAATTTTTATTGCCGTTTTACGGGAAGGTCTGGAAACCGTTATTTTTATCTTAGCCACATTTCAACAAAGTATCATGGCTGCTATTGGGGCAATTTTAGGGTTATTTGTAGCCGCAGGATTAGGGCTATTATTATTTAAGTGGGGAGTAAAAATCAATATTCGGTTGTTTTTCCAAATCATGGGAGTGTTTTTGTTATTAATTGTTGCCGGGTTAATCATTTCGGTTCTCAGACATTTAGATGCAGGGGTAGGAATATTAGCTCAACTCAATTCTAACTATGCCGGATTTTGTTTAACTCAACCAGCTTCCTGTTTATTAGGAAATTTAGTCTTAAATGCTGAGGAATTTTTACCCGATCAACAATTTCCCGGTATCGTTCTCAAAGCGTTATTTGGCTATCGAGATCACTTGTATGTTGTGCAAATTGTGAGTTACTTCCTGTTTTTAATTACAGTGGGAGGCTTCTATTTACAAGAAGTTAATGGAAAAGTAAGCCTACCTTTAAAACCCCCAAAAACTGCTTCTTAATCAGATTAAAATTAGGGAATACCTGGCTTTATTAACAGGCAAACTTAAAAACATTTAAACCCAAACACAATTCCTGCTTTCGGGATTGCCACCTGTCAGGGACTAATAGTATGATTCCCTGACAAGATTGGGTATACTGATAGTAGTCCTTAATTTATCCAAAATAAGTCAATTATGCTAAAGTTTGTCATTGCAGCTTTAGTGGCTTTAGAAATCCTGTTACTGAATTCTTGGGGGCTTCCCCCTGCCAATGCCACATCTCCCGGCGCAGAAGTCTATATTTGGGATTATGCTTCTGTTGGAAGTCATGAACTCGTTTGCAAAAAAGTTGTTTTCCATCCCAAAAATCAACCTCTCCCTTCCGGTGCAGAAGTGCAACCGGTCAGGATTGATTCTCGAATTGTGAATGATGCTGATTGTAGCCCTTTAAAAAAACTGATCGCTCAATAAAATACTATAGGAAAGAAAATTGAAAAAAACTCAAAAAAAAGTATTCAATTTTCTTTCTTTTTTATATTGGCAATAAACCCTTTCGATGAATTATTCTTAACTAAAATTGACTCCTCTGATTTAACGTCTCCGTGATCGCTCTTTTCTCCCACGTTGGTCTTGAGTAGAACGATGTTCTGCTAAAGAAATCACACTGGCTTCATTTTCTTCTCTAGCTACGCGAATTAAGAACGCTGCTAAAGCCAAACTGGCAATCATTGAACTTCCGCCATAACTAAATAGAGGTAAAGGTAAACCAGTGGTGGGTAAAACACCCGTTGCTACCCCAATATTTAAGAGAGATTGTCCGACCATAACAACCATTACCCCAATGGCGACTAATTGATGTTCAATTTGTCGTGCTTTCAGGGCGACTCGTAGAGCTAGGGTTCCATAAATTGTTAATAATAATAATAATAAAATTCCGCCCATAAAGCCAAATTCTTCTGCATAAACCGAGAAAATAAAATCACTATATTGAATCGGTAAATAATAGATTTTTTGGTGAGATAATCCCAATCCCGTCCCCCAAAACCCCCCAGAACCCACGGCTAGAAGACTTTGTACTAACTGGTATCCATCCCCCATCGGATCAGCCCAAGGATTTAAAAAGGATAAAACTCTTCGTCTTTGATATTCTTTAATACTAATACTTAAGGTGGCTAAAAGTATCCCCCCTAAAGCCGTGCTCCCTAAATAGTAAAACGGCAATCCTGCGGCTAAGGCTACTAACCAAAGGGTCATCCCACAAAGGGCGGTGGTACTTAAGTTAGGTTGCAATAAAATCGATAATAATACAGTTCCAAAAATTCCTAACCAAATCAACCGAGATTTCCAACTTAAACGAAACCAATTGCCAAAAAAACGGGCACTTTGTAAGACAAGAAAAGGCTTCATTAACTCTGAAGGTTGAATCGGAATCGGCCCGATAGAAATCCAGCGAGTTGCACCATTAATGGTTGTTCCTAATCCGGGAACTAAGGTGAGAAATAATAATCCTAGAACAATTAAAACTCCCCATTGAGCAATTTTTAACCAAAATTTCAGAGAAGATTGAACAATAAAACTAAATCCCAATAATCCTACAACTGTCCAGATTAATTGACGTTTAAAATAATATAATCCATCTCCCTGTTCTGCGTAAGCAATGGGATAAGAAGCGGAAAACATGATAATTAAACCCACAAATAACCAGAGAAAGGTTATCCAATGTAACCATCGAGCTTCCGTTGACCAATGGGTCACAGAAGAGGTAAAAAACGGGAAAATTTGTCTTAAATTCATCCAAGCAATACAACCGTAAACGGGAGTATAGAGTTATTGTTCATTCTCAGTATTTTAAGTTCAAAAGGATTAAATTGACACCAAACCCAACATTAATTTCTGCACAGCAACCCCGAATCGAAATTGAACCTTTGAACGCTGAATTGTTCTCCGCGAACAGTGAAAAGCACAATTCGTGATAAAATGATATAGGAATTTTGACTGATTTTTTCAGATCAACGGCAAAACTCGCCGTTTTTTTCATAGTCCTTCCTCGGAAAATTCCCCCTGTTTCGGTGTAATAGGGGCTGTAACCGTCTCCCTCTTGACATCCGTTTAATTTCCTCTCTATGACATTTCAACCCCGAACACCCGTAGCATTAATTTCGATTCATGGCGATCCCGATATTGCCATCGGACAGGAGGAAGCCGGAGGACAAAATGTGTATGTCCGTCAGGTGGGGGAAGCCTTAGCTGCTTTAGGATGGCCAGTGGATATGTTCACCCGCCGAAGTCATCGGGATCAACCTCTGATTGTTCAGCATCGCCCCAATTGTCGCACGATTCGATTAATTGCTGGCCCGGAAGAATTTATTCCTAGAGATCAAGGATTTCCTTATTTATTGGAATTTGTGGAAAAATTTCAAAAATTTCAAGCCGAAACCGGGATACAATATGAATTAATTCATACCAATTATTGGTTATCGGGTTGGGTCGGATTGGAATTAAAAAAACATCAACTTTTACGACAAGTTCATACTTATCATTCTTTAGGAATTGTTAAATATCAAGCCGTTTCTGATATTCCTAAAATTGCTCAAACTCGATTAAATGTTGATAAACTTTGTTTAGAAACCGCAGAGCGAGTTGTTGCGACTAGCCCCCAAGAACAACAGTTTTTACGAGAATTGGTGTCTGAGATTGGAAGCATTGATATTATTCCCTGTGGAACTGATATTGATCAATTAGGTCAAGTTTCTAAGGCAGATGCCAGAAAAAAGTTAGGATTCGATCTCCAAGGAAAACTGGTATTTTATATTGGTCGATTTGATCCTCGAAAAGGAATAGAAACTTTAATTAGGGCGATCGCAAATTCTAAATTTCGCTATGATCCTCAGTTAAAATTAATCATTGGCGGGGGTTCTCGTCTGGGGTGTAGTGATGGATTAGAACGCGATCGTTTGGAAAAAATTGTTGATGAATTAGGGTTAAATGATATTACCGAATTTACAGGCCGAATTTTAGATGAAGACCTACCATTATATTATCGAGCGGCGGATGTTTGTGTGGTTCCCAGCCATTACGAACCCTTTGGTTTAGTCGCAATTGAATCTATGGCAAGTTATACTCCTGTAGTCGCTTCTAATGTAGGGGGATTAAAATTTACAGTGATTCCTGAAGTTACGGGGTTATTATGTCCGCCAAAAGATGAGATGGCTTTTACTGAAGCGATTGATCGAATTTTATCTCATCCTAACTGGTCAAAACAACTGGGAGAAGCGGGAAGAAAAGAAGTAGAAACCCAATTTAGTTGGCAAGGGGTTGCCTTAAAATTAAGTGATCTTTATACTCAACTTCTGAGTCAACCCGCCCATAAATTAAATATTGAAAACCATTAAACTCTAGCAATCTTTAACGGCAACGTTAAATTCTTTAAACATCGGCTTTGATTAATTATGGGGTAGGTAGGGTTCCGACACGTTTTATGAGTGCTACAGAATCCCCCCGGTAGAGACGTTGCATGCAACGTCTCTACCGGGGAAGCAGAAGCTTTACATTGTTTTCACCGAATTAGTAGAATTATCCATTACTGGAGAAAAAACCCGGTTTTTGTATCAGTCCTAAATCTGTTATTTTTGATGATTATACATCTAAATAATCAATAGCAGCTTGAGTGAGAACCATTTCTTCCTGAGTTGATACTCCATCTGTGTTTAAATCAGCCATTTGGATATCTCCATCAGGAGTGTACACAACATCAGATACTTCATCTCCCGTGAGATCAATTCCTGTAGAAATTACATCACCACTCCCAGGATTTAATTCAATGAATTGATCCATTTTCTGATCGAAATCGTTATCAACTTCAACTGAAACAGCATGGGAGATTCCATCCTCATCCCAATCTTTATAATTAACGACAACATCATTGTGACCATCGGTATTAACATCATAACCGACTTCGTAGTCACCTGAACCTGAATAAGTCATAAGTCTTGCTCCTCCAGTTTGAATTAAGTTATGATTTGAAAAAAGTTAAGACAGATTTTATCCGTTTGAAAGCAATTTGCTATTAGCGATATCGTTAATTAGAGTTCAGCGAGGGATGATTCTGCTGCTTCTGTAATCGAAGTATCTTCAGGTGCAGTAGTTTGACTCTCAACACTAAAATTGACCATACTGATATCAAAAGTGCCGTCATTATCCGTATCAATATAACCCGTATCAGGGACACTATCATAATCAGTATCAGCTATAGCTGTATCCATGATTCCATCATAATTAGTGTCACCAATAATCACATCTACAAGACCATCAGCATTGGTATCAACTTCAACATAATCAGACTGACCATCAGCATTGGTATCGTAAGCAGTACCCGTGTAATTACCGCTTTCTAAATCTGTGGAAGCTTCTACATCTCCAGAATAAGTCATACAGATTTTTACCTCAATTAACTGTCTCCTATTCTAGTGAAAAATTTTAGAAATCATCAACGATTTTTAGTGATATTAATATTTTTTAATATTTTAATAAAAATCGCTTTTGCCAACTCAAGAAACCCGGTTTATTTAAGAAATCGGGTTTCTAAGTTAACTTCCTTTAAAATTAGGAAGTATTGGTTAAAATAAGAACTATCCATAAAACGGATATATATCTGATCATGATGCAGATTCCCCCTTAAGGATTTTCAACAGTTCAGCTTTATCTTTTTCTAAATTAGTTAATTGAGTTTGATATTGTTTGAACTTTTGTTCTGTTTGAGTTAAATCAGATGATATCCGTTCAACCTCTTTTTTAATTGTGTCAGTAAGAGCTTGATCAGTAACAGTCAGATGATAAGTAATATTACGAGAAACTTTCTCGACCATTGACCTAGCGATCGCTTTATAATGTCCAGATAACTCTCTTTTCAATGCGATTATTTGTTGTTCCTGTTGTCTCTTTTGACCTTGAAAAAAAGCCTGATTTGCACCCGCTAAATTCATCACCCCCATCATCAGAGGAATAGGGTTTCCCCCAACTACAGACATTCCTCCCAACATTGCTATTCTGACAACATCCATCGCCAGTCTACCTGTCCCTCCATTGGCGGGATTTTGAGGTGAATCAGTCGGTTTTACATACTCATCTTCCAACAATTTATCCACCTCAAAATTGCGATGAGATGATAAGTTTACTGGATAACCCGGAACTAATTTGAGAGAGGTTTGACTTCTTTGAAGGAACGTTTGTAAACCGCCTTCTGCATAAACCCAGAGAATGTTTTGCCATTCTAATTTTGCCCATTCACAAACTTGGAATTGACAAAAACGAATTAAATAATCATGCAGAGTTTCATTTTCTCGGATGGGAAAACCAGAAGTTGCTGAAGGTAACTCTACTTTTAATTGATTTCCGTCTTTTTTTACTTGCAATTCTTGTTCTACTAAACATTGAATTTTATGCAGCAGACTATTGTTAATCTGTGGATCAATAAAACGCTGTTTGGATTCGGGAAAATCCGACAGTTTTATTTCATTAATAATTTTGTTTTTATTTTGATTAATTTCTTGTGATTTTAAATTGATTTTTTGTTTCAACGCTGGGATATTCTGAGGCGTTAATCCTGTAGTTACAATTTCTTGGTTTTGGGTTTTTAATTTATTGTTTTGTTCATTAATAAATTTTTCTATCCGCGAAACTTGACTAATAAAATCTGCTTTTATTCTCTCTTTCAAAATATCTTCTGCTTGCTGATTTAATAAATTATTCAAAACTTGACAAAACAGATGATCTTCATTTCTTGATAAAGTTTGTGATGAAGTGCTGTAAAAATCAGCATAAAAAGGTTGTAAAGGTAAACAAGTTTGGATCACAGAAAGCTGATTACTATTTTGAGGGTTAATCAATTCTGTTAAACGCTTGATATTTTCCTGATTTCGTTGGGAAAATTGGAGATTATCTGTTGATGTATCCCAAACGATGACAAACTTAAATAACTGGGTTTTAGTAACTTTTTCTATTAACTGTTGTTCAACATCATTGATGGGTTGTGAGGGATTTAACACTAAACAAAATAGATCACAGTTAGTCCAGAGTTGGTCATATTGAGGAAGTTGGGTGACTTTAGTTTCTGAGGATTGAAATTCAAAAATTAATTCAGGACTTTTAAAGCTGAATTGATGATAACCCAGGGTAATGCGATCGCCTTTTTTTAATTGTTTTTTCCCTAATACTTTTTCCCCATTAACATAAGTTCCATTTGTACTTTTATCCTGAATTTCCCAACTGGGTTGAAGATTTCCAGAAGCCAAAATCGGAATAATTTCCGCATGATAGTTACTGACTAAACCACACTCAGAAAGTTTGATTTGACATTGACTTCCACGACCCAGAGAGATTTTTTCAGTCAGAGATAATTTGTAAGATGTCGGTTGTGTTCCAGTGGTGACAGAGGGTTGTAAAATTAATTGTGCTAATTGGATGGTTTGAGTTTTTTCTAAGGTTTGGGGAAAAGGAATGGTTTTGAACTGATAGCTAGATAATAAATTAGGATAGTGATTAATAAAATTTTCCATTGCTATCCTCTGTACTGGAAACCGACTGACCCAATTAACTCGCAGTTTTCCGGTTTGCAGGGTTTGAGTTAGTCTTCTTAAATTATCTCTAACTTCAATCAATGGAGATCCAGGTTTGACTCTAGCATTGACAAATTTTTCAACTGAATCAATTCGTTGCAAAAGTTTAGTGAATTTTTCAGACATAAATTTTCACCATTGATAGGAAAATTTCGTTAATCATGTCTTTTTGAAGAATAGTCAATGCAGTGACCGCTATAGACTATAATCACTCCAGATGTACCAGTCAAATTAGATAACGATCACTCCAATATTATGCTTGGGAAAATAGTCCAATTAAGATCAGTAACCAGAAAAGTACACCAAAAATAATCCAAGCTACTTGCCCTCCTGTAAAACCTTCTCTAATCATCAGTCTTCCACCTTCTTCTTGTTCCCAATAGTAATTAACAGCTTTTAAAATACTTACTAAGGGGATCAAAGACAGGAAACCAAGCAGAAAAAGCAAATTTGACAACACAATGAAAAACCAATACAATGCTGTTATTCCGCCTGCTGATGGTCTATTAGGGTATCCTTCCTTTTCAGCTAGATGAAAAACTTTTTTAGCGAGACTATATATCGTAAACCCAAAAAACCAAGCATAAAGCCAAGGATTAATGTTCAAATCATCTTTTTCCTTAAGAAATTTCCATTGCTTGTGGCACCAAGGTATTTGGTAAAGCCCAAAAGTAATAACATATAAAAAGCAAAATTTTCCAATAGGTAAAACGTTAGAATATTGTTGATTAGAGTTGGTCATGTCGGTTCTCCTAATAAGGTAATATGAACTAAGATAAAGGTTGCCAAATTTTTATCATGCCATCACCACAACCACTAATGATAGCCTGTTGATTGTGACTGAAAGCTACGCAATTTACTGATTTTGAATGCCCAGAAGTAGTAAAAATTTCTCCCCCTGTCTGTAAATTCCAAAGTTTAATGTTACCGTCTCTCAAACCAGCAACTAATGTTGTATTATCCGGTGCAATTGCAATACTATTTACTTTACTGTTTAGGGTCAAAGTTTTTAATAAATTGCCTGTTTCCAGATTCCATAGTTTAATTGTGCCATCATTACTCCCACTAGCAACTGTCTTACCATTAGGAGAAATAGTGATCGCCCACACACTATCTAAATGTCCAGTACAATTGAATATTAATTTTCCATTAGCCAAACTCCAAATTTTCACAGTATTGTCAAGACTAGCACTAATCACTTTTTGACCGTCAGGTGTTATTAAAACAGCCGTAACTGAGTTAGTATGACCTAGCAAATTTCTGAGTAGACCGCGAGTTCCTAAATGCCAAACTTTAATCGTTTTATCTCGACTTCCACTAACTAGAGTTTGACCATCCTGATGAAGATCTATACTGTTAATACAGTCTTTATGAGCATTAATCGTAGCAATCAAATTGCCTTGGTGTAGATGCCATAATCTCAGTTTATTATCTAAGCTACCACTGATCAAAATATTAGCCTCTGGAGTGATTTTAACACACTTGTAATAAGTTGAATCAGGCTTCATAAATCCTGGAACAATAGTAAATGTGCGAATTAATTTACTACTCGCTACTTCCCATAGCTTAATTGTATTATCATCACTAGCACTAGCGAACTGCTGACTATTTGAAGTTAAAACTAGATTATTAACACTGGTTCTATGTCCTATTATCGTTTGTACGCATTTCCATTGACTAGGATTATCAATAACAATACCTAACTCTTTTTGTATATCTTTTGCAGATTGATAGCGATTACCCGGAATATAAGCTATCATTTTACTAAGAATATTTGCTAAATGGTCACTAATTTGGGGTGCAAAACGCTTCCAGATAATCTCACCTGTTTGGGGATCAGAATATTGCATTTGTAAGTCAATGGCACTGATTCCCGTAGCAGCTTCTATCGCCATCATTCCGATTGCATATAAGTCAGAAGATGGAGACACATTGCCTTGTTTTTGTTGATGTGGCATATAACCTTCTGTTCCAACAATAACAGTAGTTCTGACTTGATTTTGCTGGGTAATAATTAATTCAGAAGAAATCACTTGCTTGATGGAACCAAAGTCAATTAATACTAATTTTTGATCGTATTTTCGGCGGATAATATTGTTAGGTTTAATATCTCGATGAATCACACCTTCGTTGTGAATAAAATCAAGAATTGGTAATAGCTCTCGCAGCATTCCATTCACTTGATTTTCTGACCAAGGTTGACTCGGTACAATGTATTGACTAAGGGGATGACCTTCAATATACTGCTGGACAAGATAAAATTGATCTCCTTCCTCAAAGTGATCTAACAAACGAGGAATCTGGGGATGATCCCCCAAGCGCCCCAGAGCATTAATTTCCTGTTCAAATAAACGCCTAGCTAAGTTGAGAGTTTTGGGATCAGCAGGTCTCAGTTGTTTAACCACACAATGGGGTTTACCTGAGAGGCTGAGATCTTCAGCGAGGTAGGTTATCCCCTGTCCACCCGTTCCCAGTTCTCTGACGATCTGGTAACGATTCTTTAAGATTCGCCCGTTCATAATTCGCTCAAATTTTTATTGATTGAGGGCTTGACGAATAGATGGTGATATTTTATCAGTGTTGAAAAAAAAATCAAGTTTGATTTAAAAGTCAATATTTAGTGCTCATAATAGAGTTAAAATCTTAAAATAAATGATATAAAAACCAGATTATATATGAGGTTTGATCTCGCAATACGTTTTTTTTAGAAGAAACCCTGTTTCTTAAACAACATCCTAACTTGAATCCAAAATGGGTTGCAGACTGTGTGACAACCCTTTTTATATCCTGTTTTTTCTAAAATGTTGAACCCATCCCAACTTAATCAGGCGGTAATTCTAAGGCAATATTTCCTAATAATCCCTTGCGAAAATCATTTAATAATTGACGGGCGGTTCTTTCGACATCCCCTTTATGTCGATGTTCTGCTAATTCTTGTAAATAAATATCCCCACTGAGGGCATTAAATTCCAATTGATACCGCGAGGCTAATAAATGTTGTAAATTCAAATCTTGTAAGAATTCTATTAATGCCACAGCCACTTGTTGATTTTCATAAGCCGCTTCCCCAATATCTTCACAGATGGCTAATTTTAACGCATCTTCTTGTTTTCTGATTTGAGTCGGAATCACCCCCGGCGCATCCAATAATTCCAAAGTCTCCGAAATTCTCACCCATCTTAACTGACGAGTTACCCCCGCCCGTCGGGCACTATCCACAACCCGGCGCTTTAATAACCGATTAATTAACGCCGATTTTCCCACATTAGGAAACCCAATCACCACCGCCCGCACCGGACGGGGTAACATTCCCCGTGAGGCCCGTTTTTCATTCATTTGCACCCCGGCTAATTGGGCGGCTTTAGCCACCGCTTCCACCCCATTCCCCAACTGAGCATTGGTAAAATATGCCGTTTCCCCCCGTTGTTGAAACCACTCTTCCCACTGTTTCTGAATATGAGAAGGAATCATATCCATGCGGTTAATCACTAACACTTTCGTTTTACTCCCCACCCACTGGGGAACTTGGGGATGATGGGTGGCCAAAGGAATCCGAGCATCTCGTACCTCCAACACCACATCCACCCGTTTCAGTTGTTCGGTGAGGGTGCGTTCCGCTTTAGCAATATGACCGGGATACCATTGGATAGACATAGGGGTTTAGGGCAGGGGGAAGGGGAGACAAGG
>NZ_JADEWU010000078.1:0-28247 GCF_015207485.1 Planktothrix mougeotii LEGE 06226 | reverse complement strand
GGGGATGCTTTACCTTATCGCAATCGCCTCAATGCTGGAAAATATTTAGTGGTGGTCACGGGTTCAGAAACCCTGATGCGGAAAGCCACTCGTGTTTTAAGACCCTTAGAACCAGAAAATCTGCAAGGTTATACGGTGGGAGATACAATAGTTTAAATGGGTGGAATTCTATCGTGGGATTTGTTGCTTTTGTCTCTAGGTATTTCTAATGATTCTGGAGAAAAGTTAATCGAGTCCAAATGGATTGAATTTTTGTTAAAAATGTTATCATCGGAAAATTGGGTTTGAAACCCCGTCATTCCCGCGATAGCGTCGGACGGCTTTTAAATTTAATTTAAACACAATCTGCCCATTTTCACCAACTATGTGCTAGTGCTAGAATGTGAGATATGGAAAAAGCACACAGTTACCGATTTTACCCAACACCGGAACAAGAGTCGCTATTGCGGCGCACATTAGGCTGTGTAAGATTAGTTTACAATAAGGCACTCCATGAACGAACTCAAGCATGGTATGAAAAGCAAGAAAGAGTAGGTTATAGTCAAACGTCTTCAATGTTAACGAATTGGAAAAAACAGGAAGATTTAGACTTTTTAAATCAGGTAAGTTGTGTCCCCTTACAACAAGGATTAAGACACTTACAAACAGCCTTTACTAACTTTTTTGCGGGTCGTGCCAAGTATCCTAATTTTAAGAAAAAACATCAAGGAGGGAGTGCGGAATTTACTAAGTCGGCTTTTAAGTTAAAAAACGGACAAATCTACTTAGCGAAATGCTTAGAACCCTTACCGATTCGATGGTCAAGACAAATCCCCAAAGATTGTGAACCGAGTACCGTAACCGTCAGATTACATCCTTCGGGACGTTGGCAGATTTCAATAAGATTTGACGACCCAACCATTAAGCCTTTACCTGTAACAGATAAAGCCATAGGAATTGACTTAGGAATTAGTAGCCTTGTAATTACGAGTGACGGGCAAAAAATAGCCAATCCTAAACATTTTAAAAAACATGATCAGAGATTATGTCAGGCACAAAAAAATCTGTCTCGAAAACAGAAAGGGTCAAAGAATCGGGAAAAAGCTAGAATCAAAGTAGCTAAAATTCACGCTCGAATCACCGATAGTAGAAAAGACCATTTACACAAGCTAACGACTCAATTCGTTCGTGAAAACCAAAGGATTGTAGTTGAGGATTTAGCTGTAAAAAACCTGGTCAAAAATCCCAAATTAGCCCAGGCAATAGCCGATGTTAGTTGGGGAGAAATCACTCGACAATTAGCCTATAAATGCCGTTGGTATGAGAGAACCTACATCGAAATAGATAGGTGGTTTCCGAGTTCAAAACGGTGTAGTAATTGTGGAGATATTGTGGAAAAAATGCCGTTAAAGATACGAGAATGGGAGTGTCCCAACTGTGGGACTCACCATGACCGAGATCTTAACGCCAGTAAAAATATTTTGGCGGCAGGGCTTGCCGTGTCAGTCTGTGGAGCGAGTGTAAGACCCGAACAGAGTAAATCTGTGAAGGCAACTGCTAAGAAACAGAAACCTAAATTGTGAAGTTTAGGAATCACCGTCCGTTTTACGGCGGTGAGGATGTCAACAATACCAATAAATCTTCTATTCCCGTTCACTTAAAATCCCCTAATGTTACCAAGAGATGAACTTCTAAAAGGCATTGAAAATCGAGAAAGTCTCGCACGGGTTCTCGATTTGGCAGAACAAGCGCTTAAAACGTGGGAAATTACCTTAACGGATTTTCTGTCTCCCCCTGAATTGGCGGAATCAGAAAAGGTTTTTAGTCGATTAACAGAAGTGCAAATGCTCCCCTGGGGAGGCTATCCCCAAGCAGAACGCAAACGTTTAGGAATTGCTCGATCTGATCTGCCTCTTGATTTCTCCCTGGTGAGTGTTGTGGTGTTAGAAATTTCGGGCAATTTTCTGTTTGATCCTGCTACCCATCGAGACTTTTTAGGTTCGATGTTAGGAACGGGAATTGTCCGCGATAAAACGGGGGATATTATTGTTTTAGGAGAACGGGGTGCTCAAACGATTGTTACTCCAGAATTAGCAGATTTTTTGGAATTAAATCTGACCCAAGTGCGTTCTGTTCCGGTAAAAACTCAACGCATTGATCCGAGTGAATTAAAGGTTAAAGAACCTAAGAAGAAAGAGTTAACAACCGTAGAAGCTTCGATGCGTTTAGATGCCGTTGCTTCTGCTGGATTTGGAATGTCACGCAGCAAAATGGTGAGTTTAATTGATGGGGGAGATGTGCGGGTGAATTGGAAGGAAATCACCCAAGCCAGTTATCAAGTAAAATCCGGTGATTTAATTGCAATTCGGGGAAAAGGACGTTTAGAAGTTAAGGATATTGCGATTACCAAAAAACAACGATATCGAGTGGAATTAACTCGGTATCAATAAGGTAATTACGAATTACGAATTACGAATTACGAATAGGGAATAGAAAGAATTGGGATTTGAGGATTAATTTTTGTTATCAGCCTTCCCATAGGATTGCTATATAAAATTAGGAGGATATTAGTGATGAAACGACTTTATGATCAAGCTTTTGATATTTTACAACAAGAAGTTAAACACTGCGCTCAAAAGGATTTAGTTGGAGATGTGGGAGCAAAAATTGTTCTAAAACGATTAGAAAAAATGCGCTTACAGTCAGGAGATCCCCTAACGTTAGATGAATTAAAAGATTTGGTTTCTGATCAATTTCCAAACTTTAGCGAATCCGTTTTAAAAAAAGCAGCAAAAGTAAATCGCCCCCCTGGAGTTTTTTCTAAAATCGTTTTAGGAATGGCTGTTTTAGGAGGATTTGCAGGATTAGTTGCTCTAGCTAATTTACCTTATCCCATGATTCGTTTCCCGGTGGCTAAAACCTTTCCTATTTTATTACTTCCCAGCTATATTAATATGGATTATAACTATCGACAAGCGGTGTCATTAGTTGAACAATCCGATCAATTAATTAATCAAGCAACAGCCATTACAGATATTGAATTAGGGGTTGAAAAAGTTAAACAATCTCAAAAGCATCTGGATCAATTACCAGTTTGGTTTTTAGGCTATTATCCTCAAGCGTATTGTTCGTTTATGGGTTGTATGTGGCGATTTACCTTCGATGAATATGAAAGTGCTCGCAAGAATATAGGACGGATGGAATCTAAAATTTTTCAACAAAAAAATGCCTATCAGGAATATACAAAAGCCGAACAATCCATTCAAGAAGCACAGCAAAAATTCCAAAAACTTCCCCCAGGAAATGAACAACAACAAACCATTAAAGTTTGGCAAACCGCGATTGATCAATTAGAGAAAATTCCCCCCGAAACCTTAGCCGGAAAATTAGCGCAAAAACAGTTAGCAACAGCGCAACGGGATTTTCAACAACAACTTGGATTTGTGGCGGGAAGTATTAAAGGAAATACGTTAATTGATGCGGCGATGCAATTTGCCAGTCAAGCTGCAAAAGCTTCTCAAAATCCGCCTCACACTGCTCAAGAATGGCAACAAGTGATTAAATTATGGGAGGAGGCAATTCGTCGGTTAGAACAAGTTCCGACGGAAAACCCCAGCTATTCAGAAGCTCAGAAAAAATTAGCAGAATATACAACAAATTTAGGAATATCTCAAACTCGATTACAAACTGAAAAAGATGCTGTTGAGTTAGTTAAACAAGCAAAATCTGCTATTGCTCAATGGCAAAAATTAGCTCGTTCTAAAGATCCTGATATTGGTGCTTTAATGAGTCAATTAACCGATATCATTAATACCTTGGAACAGGTTCCAGCAGGAACAACAGTCAGTCAAGAATCTCAGAATTTATTACGTTCAGCCCAACATACCTGGGATAAGTTATCTCTAAATTGATTTGACAATTTTGCTGATTTCTGTACCACTCTATTAATTTTGAAGAAATCAGGTTTATAATTCTCCATCTTTTATGATACATTAAAAATTCAGACAAAAAGTTGATATTTTCAGACGGTTTTCCAGAAAATTAACCTCTATAATTATGGCTCAAACACCACAGAATCCTTCTGATTCTCTCTCCGGGACACCAGATTCTTCGGCGGACACAGCAAATTTAATACAGTTATTACGTCGTAAACAAGGAAATTGGGTCGAGTGGGGTGAAGCTTGTGCTCAATTACAAAAATCCGGTTACAATCCCCAACAAATTTTTGAGGAAACCGGGTTTGAACCCATTCAACAAAATCAAGTGATTGTGGCGGCACAGGTTTTTAGCTCTTTAGTCAAAGGCAATTTAGCACTTGAAATTCAATCTTATTTTCAACGCAAAGGAAGTGATATTTTATATGAATTTCGGATTCTGAACCAAGGGGAACGAGTCAGGGCTTCAGAATTTGCAAATCAGCGTCAATTAGATGCGGATGAAGCGAAAGAATTAGCGAAAGCAATCAAAGAATTTTCTCGATTTTCGACTGCTCCAGACGGTTTTTCTCATCATCCTGGGGATATTTTAGCTTATTATGCTTGGAAAGCTGCCCGACAACATCATGATTTACAACAGCGCTCACGGTTAATTGCAAAAGGGTTAAAATATGCTCATTCCCCAAGCGCCAGAGAAAAAATTGAACAACTGTTAACTGATTTTTCAGTTACCACAAAACGCTCTGCTCCTCGTTTACCGATTTATCGTTTAGAAACGGAAGAAGATATTCCTCGTTTAATTCCAGTTGCGGGTGAATTTCCGATTTCATTATCAGACTTTAATGCTGTTCCTTTAATGGAAGAAATCGGTAAATTTCGTATGGTTAAATCGTCAGGAAATGCCGCCTGGGTAGCTGTTCCAGGATGGCAAGTGGTCATGAAAGCAGAAGATCCCGTTGCCATTTTAGGAAATAGTGCGAATTTGCCCAATCCTTTACCCAATAAATCAGAACCGGTTTTAATTATTGTAGATCGTGCTCAACGGGAATGGGATACTGATGCCTATTTCTTAGTAGAAGGCTCCGAGCATTTAGAATTACAATGGTTTGATGAAAACCCGTCAATCCTATTACTGGGAAAATTGATTTTGGTCGTCCGTCCCCAAAAAGTATTAGATGAGGATCAAATTCGTGATGTTTGGCAAATTGATGAATAATTAATTATGGATTGTTGACGATTAGCTGTTTATACTGAAACTCTTAAATCGGTGTTACAGATGATCCCCTAAATCCCCGTAGAGACGCGCCATGGCGCGTCTCTACAGTAGACTTGAGTAGAAACCGGGTTTTTTAAGAAGTATTATCCCTGTTCGTAATTCGTAATTCGTAATTCATAATTCCCTGTTCCCTTTAGGATTACTATATTTTATTTTGACGATACCAACGATAACCATAAACTGCGCCTCCTAGGAGGAATAAATAAGGACTAAAGGCTAATAACCATAAAGTTAATCCGACTAATAACCAAGTAAATTCTCCCATTGTATGGGTCGCGGTTCCCCAAGTTTCTTGTATTCTTAATCCCAAATTATCAGGAGTAGAAGCAGCAGAAACTGGCGATTCAAGGGTTAAATTAATTGTAGAATAAGCCACTTGATTTTGTAAATTTCTTAACTGAGCATCAATCCGTTCAATGGATTCTCGAATGGTACTTAATTCATTAGCGGCTTTGAGAACGTCCCCAACGGAACCCGAACGCTCCATAATTTTTAAGATCATGTCTTCCGATTTGCGTAAATTTCGTAGTCGAGCTTGGAAATCGACTAATTGATCAGAAACATCCTCGGCTGTAATCATTTGATTTTCCACCGTTCCTAATTTTGCTAACGCATTTAACGTTGTTTCTAACCGTTGTTGGGGAACTCTAAACTCTAAATAAGCGGTTTGACGCTGACTATTATCAGGGGATTTTTGAGCTTCAAATTTTAAAATATCTCCTTGCTGTTTCTGGATAATGGTAGTAATTGATTCTGTCGTTTGATGAATAGATTCCACTACTAAAGTCAATTGAGCACGTTTAATCAGTTGAGATTGTTTTTTAGGTTCTGGGGTCGTTTGTTCCGGTGTAGAATTAGCCATTTCGCGGGTATCTGCTGGGGCTAAAGGTGCACTGGCGGGAGAACTCATGGTCACTTTATTCGCCTGACTGCAACTAGATAAGGCTAAAATTGATACCATTAATCCCAGACAAAATCCTAGCTTTGATGCTGTCCGAGAGCCAATTTGATGAGTATTCATGGCGTTACCTTCCTCAAAAAAAGAACCCGATATTACAGCAATATCCTTTTAAAATTTACTGTTTCCTGATAAAATTTTAAGCGATATCCCTATAACAATATCTCTAATTTAACCTTTTATTGTTAATAACTCCTCTAATATTGAACCTAAAATGACAGACGATTTCGACCTTGATCAAGTTTCCTCCCTCGATTCTCTATCAACCCCAGAAACGGAATTGACGGTTTCTGATGGGACAATAACGAATTCCTTAGAAAATATTGAGAAAGTTCGCGCTTTTCGAGCCGAAAAAATTAAAGAAATTTATCAAAGTTTACGTCCCGGTCAACAACAAATGGCGGATTGGAATGGGGGGCCCTTAGCGATTTCTGCGGTTCCCGGTGCGGGAAAATCAACAGGAATGGCGGTTGCTGCGGCTTTAGCGATCGCTCATGATCAACTCCATGCTCGTCATCAATTAGTGATTGTGACCTTTACCCGTTCAGCCGCCGCTAATATTCGGGCTAAAATTACAGAAAAACTTAAAGATCTTAAATTACCTTTAGGCGGGTTTGTTGTTCATACCTTGCATGGTTTAGCTCTCAATATTGCCTTAAGACATCCTGAATTATCGGGATTAAATTTAGAAAATGTTACGTTAATTTTACCCACTCCCAGTAATCGAATTACTCGCACCTGTGTTGAACAGTGGATTGCTGCCAATCCTCGTCATTATCAACGATTAATTGAGGGGGTTCAATTTGATGGAGAAGAAACAGAACGCTTAAGAAGGCAGTCGGTTTTACGAACAGAAATTTTACCGAATTTGGCTTGGAAAGTGATTCAAGAAGCGAAAAGTTCTGGGTTAAAACCGAAAGATTTAAACCGCATTTCTGAACAAATTCCTGATGATTATGAGATTTTAAAAATTGCTGGGGGGTTATATGAAAATTATCAAAATTTGTTGCGATCGCAGAATTTAATTGATTATGATGAAATGATTTTAGCAGCCTTGCAAGTCTTAGAAAATCAAGCAGTGCGTCAAGTTTGGCAAAATCAAGTATTTGCTGTGTTTGAAGATGAAGCTCAAGATTCTACGCCTCTGCAAAGTAAACTGTTAAGAATTTTAGCTCGGTCTTCTGAGTCAATTAGTAATGATTTAGAGACTTTAAATTTAGTTCGAGTCGGTGATCCAAACCAAGCGATTAACTCTACCTTTACTCCGGCTGATCCCATTTATTTTCGGAATTTTTGTAATGAGTGTGAACAGTTAAAAAAATTAGCGACCATGGATCAGGCTGGAAGAAGTAGCTGTATTATTATTGATGCGGCTAATTATATGTTATCGTGGGTGAATCGCTCCAAATTAGCGGGAAATGAACAACCTTTTCGAGAGCAAATGATTCGGTTAGTGGGATGGAATGACCCTCAACCCAATGCAAATCCACCCGCTTATGATCGAGGCTTAGAACTGTGTGAACCTGCGGATATTTATCAAACGGTTGAGTGGATTGTGCAACGGATTGTAACAATTTTTAATCATGATCCTCAAGGAAAATTTGCTATTTTAATTCGAGAAAATAAACAAGGAGAGTTTATTTCTAACGTTTTAAATAACCCCCAATCATACAATATTAAAATACCCGAAGATTTTAAAACTAAAATCCGCATTTTTGATGCGTCTCAACAGGCGCGAAACTCTAAAATTCCTGAAGAGATGTTAGTATTACTGCAATTTTTAGATCGTCCCCATTCACCGGATTATTTAAAATTAGCGTTAAAAGTTTTAGGCGATCGCAATTTAATTCCGAATTTAGATTATAATAAAATAGCAATTCATCCTGAAGAATTTCTTTATCCTGGCCCCCTGGATTCACCACAGTCTCCAGAAATTCGTCAATGTCGTTATTTTTGTTGTCAATTATTGCAAGCACGTTTAGAACTTCCTCCCTATCAATTAATCTCTTTTTTAGCCTTATCCCTGCGCTATGAACGAACGGAATTAGCAACGGCTGATAAATTAGCTGAACGCATTGGTCAAAAAACTTTTGGTAGCCATTCTATGGGGACTATTTTAGAAGTTTTGAATGATATTGTCAGTTCAGAACGATTTGAACCCGTTGATATTGATGAAGAAACTTCTAAAGAAAGTCCCTACACCCGTGACGGTCAATTAACTTTAATTACCATGCACAAAGCCAAAGGATTAGATTGGGATTATGTGTTTCTTCCCTTTTTACAAGAGTCTACAATTCCGGGGAGTTTACGAGTTTTACCGCAAACGAAATTTCTAGGAGAAATCACGCTTTCTGAAGTCGCTCGTGCTCAAATTCGAGCCGCATCTCACGGACAAGAATTAATCCCCGATGTGATGACTGCATGGGAACAAGCCAAGGATTTAAAAATTGCCGAAGAATATCGCTTACTCTATGTCGCCATGACCAGAGCTAAACGTTTTTTATGGATGTCTGCATCGCGTTTTGCTCCCTACACTTGGCATAAACCTGAAAATCAGCAAGAACAAAAACCCTGTCCGGTTTTTATGGCATTAAAACAACAATTTCCTCAACATTTTTTAGAGAAATATTAAAAAATAGAAGAAAGAGTTGGTTCTATTTTCGGTTGAATTTCAGCATCAAACCCAGCAGATTTTAAGGAATTTAGAGTCGCTTCAGCATTCTGTATCCAGAAGTCACGACCTAAACAAACCCCTTTATAATTATGTTGAAACTCTCCCTTCACTGTAGCCACAATGGGAATATTAGCTTGTTGTTGATTACCGGATGATTGTTCTTTGAGAAGTGCATGAAGTTTTTGCAAGCGAGTTAAATCATAAATTTCCTCAAGTTTTAAATGTAAAAGCACCATAAATTCTGATTCCTCTACTTCCAAATCTTCTAATAAAGGAGTTGGGAGTTTTTCACGGCGAGGGAGAGTATTGGCGAATTGTAATTCATCAATAATTAACTGAGTTTTATCTTCCTGTTTATCAAGTTTTCCTGTAATTAAAACCACATCATTTTCACCGGGAAAGGTCTTTATTTCTTGATAAGTTCTAGGAAAAACAATCGCCTCCATTTGTCCGGTTAAATCTTCAATTTGTAAAAATGCCATGCGATCGCCTTTTTTAGTGGTATGCAGTTTAATCGAGGTAATCACAACAACGACTTTAACTTTAGATTTTTTATCCGTTAATTCTGCTAAGGTGACTCGTTCCTCTACAATAATAGATTCTAAGATGGATTTTAAAGGATGTTCAGAAACATAAAATCCCAGTAATTCTTTCTCAAATTGTAGTTTTTCTTGAACCGTAAAATCTTCAATTTTTGCAGGTTTTGGTGCATCTTCATGGGTATTGATTGTATTTGTTCCTCCCCCTAAAAGATCAAAGATACTTTGTTGACCAACAGCCCGATCTTTAGCTTTACTTTGCGCCCAAGAAATTAATTTATCTAAATGATCAATCGCTTGACGACGGTTGGGGTTCAATTTATCTAAAGCACCACATTTAATTAATGCTTCTAAAGCACGGCTATTGACAACTTGTAAATTTATGCGATCGCATAAATCAGGATAACTTTTAAATTCTCCCCCTTCTCGACGCTCTGCTAATAAATGTTCAATCGCACCTTCCCCTACATTTTTAATCGCAGATAATCCGAAAATAATACTGTTATCGGAAGGGGTAAAATCCATACCCGAAAGATTAATATCTGGTGCAATTACTTTAATCCCTAAAGATTTTTGGCAAGATTCAATATACTTTTGAATTTTATCGGTATCTCCACTATTGGCACTTAATAAAGCTGCCATATATTCAACGGGATAATTAGCTTTTAAATAAGCGGTTTCATAGGTTACATAGGCATAAGCCATAGAATGGGATTTATTGAAGCAATATTCGGCGAATTGAACCATTTGCTCAAATAACTTTTCTGCTAATTTTTGTTGGACTCCATTTTTAGTTGCACCGTCAATAAAGAGTTCCCTTTGCTTCTGCATTTCTTCTGCTTTCTTTTTACCCATACAGTTGTGGGCAATAAAATTATTAGCTATAAAATTATGGGTTTCGGGAATACTTAAATCAAACACTTCTTCTTTACCCATATACTCAATTTCAACAATTTCATCCCAAAAAACATCTGATTCCGCGATCGCTTTTAATTGGTCATTTTGAAATGCAATTGCAAAATTTTCTACACGATGACGAGATAAACTCCGAGAGGGTGTTTTCTGGAAATTTAAACCCGAAGACATAGTACCTCTTGACACTCCCACAGCCTGATCAATTTTATCCCATGTCATCCGAGTTGATTTTTTGACCTGAGCAATTAGTGTAATCACTTCCGGTGGAATTGTATGTTTTGATTGATTCCGAATTTTATCTTTGATTAATAAATAACAGAGTTCTGCTTGCTCTGTTTTATAGGAACTCAAGTTAGGCTTAATTAATTCACAAAACTTGAGCATATCTTCTCGTCCGGTAATTTGGGCTCGATAAGAAATGTGAGGTTTACCATTATATTGAATGGTTTTTACATTAAAGAGTGAAACAATCCCTAAACGGAGGAGTAGATGTTGAATTTGTTTGATCAAAACCGGAGAAGTGGAAGTATAGTCAGTATGACCAATGCTAGTATCGAAACTTCCATCCGTTGACCATAAAGTTCCTAAGAAAAGTTTTAATTGCTCCTGAGATAATGTCAAAACCCATTCGGGAAGTTCTTTGTCCCTAGAGTGAGCTCGTTTAATATGATCATCTACCCATTTATTGAAAGAAGAAATAAACCCAATACGAGCATAAGTGACAGATTTTCGCCCCGGATGTAGTTGATGATCAATCGGTGCTGGTTTGCCAAAAAGTTCTTTTGCACAGTTATTAAAATCATCTATTAATTCTTGATCACTATTACAAAAATAACTACAAGATGGACTCTTTGTGGATAAATGACCGTCTCCAATTAAATACGCGACCAACTTGATTTGAGCATCTGATATTTGACTTTGATTTGTAATCGGAATAGTTTTTGCTAAACCCACGCGATCGCCAATTTTAAAGGACTTTAATGGTTTCCATCCTAAAACTGTATAGAAAAGATGATCCTCAGTGGCTTTAATTTTGTGATTTGTTTTTGTAGTAATTTGCCAAATATCCCGAACTCCATTGGGATGAATTTCTGTGATCGGTTGTTGAATGATATTTTGAGTTTTAAGATTGAGAGAAAAGACTTTTCTACCTAACCAATATTCAGGAGATTGTGCAATTTCTTTTAAGGAAACTAACTTTCCAGTCGCAGCATCTACAATTTGCGTAGATCCACTCAAACATCGGCGAAGAATATCCGCTTGACCTAAAGAATAGCCCGCTAAATCTTGAGCTAATTTCATAATTTGTTCTTGGAAACATAAAATTCCATAGGTTTCTTTTAAAATCGGTTCTAACGTCGGATGATCATAGCGAATTTCATCCCGTCCATGTTTACGATCAATAAATTGAGGAATTAAACCTGCATCCAATGGCCCCGGACGATATAAAGCTAAAATCGAAGAAATATCATCTAAACAGGATGGTTTCAGTTTTTTTACAATATCCATCATCCCAGAAGATTCTAACTGAAAAATCCCATCTAAATCCCCTTTTTCCAGTAATTTATAAGTTTTTAATACATCTTCGGGTAACTTTTTATGGGTTTTATAAGCGTCTTGCGCTCTTTTTTCTACATCAGAAGGTAGTTTTTCAGGATCAATATGATGGTGATATTTTTCTTCAATATAATCAACAGCTTTTTGAATCATGGTTAAATTCTTTAAGCCTAAAAAGTCCATTTTTAATAATCCAACTGCCTCTAAATCCTCCATATAATATTGAGTAATCACCGCCCCATCATTATTACGTTGGAGGGGAACAATTTCATCTAAAGGTTGTTTAGAAATCACCACACCCGCCGCATGAACTCCGAAGGTTTTGTTTGTTCCTTCGATGCGAATTGCCATATCTAGCCATTGTTTAACTTTAATCGTTCCGACTTCATCCCCTGCATCATTATGAATAGCAACATCTTCATGATCATAAGCTTCTTTAAATTCCGGCGCGGGACTTTGATCGGAAATCATGACTTTTAAACGGGTCGGTTTTCCCCGTGAAACCGGAATTAATTTCGCCATTTGATCTGATTTTTTATAGGAAATTCCTAACACCCTGGCGACATCTTTTAACACCGCTTTAGAAGTCATGCGGTTAAACGTAATAATTTGAGCCACCTTATCTTCGCCATATTTATCGGTGACATATTTAATCATTTCGTCTCGCCGTTCAATACAAAAATCCGTATCAATATCCGGCATGGATTTTCGTTCAGGGTTTAAAAACCGTTCAAATAATAAACCATGAAAAACCGGATCAATATTCGTAATTTTTAAAGCATAAGCCACTAATGATCCGGCGGCTGAACCTCGTCCTGGCCCGACGGGAATATTGTTATCTCTGGCAAATTTAATATAATCCCAAACGACTAAAAAGTAAGTCGAAAACCCCATCTGTTGCATCATTTTAAGTTCATATTCTAAGCGCTCTTTATAAATAGGTTTAATCTCGCTTCGAGTTTTAGCATTCATCCGTTCTAATAATCCTTTCCAAGTCACTTCTTCTAAGTAAGTATCGGCTGTATGATCGCTCGGAATGGGATAGTCAGGAATGCGAGGTTCCCCTAAAATACCCTTATAGGGTTCTACTTTATTCGCAACTTCTACCGTATTATTAATTGCTTCTTGAATAATATCATCGGATAAATGATCTCGAAAAAGTTGCGCCATTTCTTCAGCAGATTTTAAATATTCTGTGCCGCTGTAGCGCATTCGTTTTTCTTCATTAATTAATTTTTGGGTATTAATACAAAGTAACGCATCATGAGCTTCTACATCATTACAAGAGATAAAATGAGAATCATTTGTAGCGATAATCTTAATATTTAATTCTCGACTAATATTAACAATCTCAACATTCACCATCCGATCTTCAGGAGAACCATGATCTTGAATTTCTAAATAAAAATCCTCTCCAAATACATCTTTATACCATTGGGCAACTTTTCGCGCCACATCATACCGTCCTTGTAAAATTGCCTGGGGTATTTCTCCGCCTAAACAAGCACTGGTAACAATTAACCCTTCATGATATTGTTCTAATAGCTCTTTATTAATACAGGGACGTGCAAAAATGCCTTTTCCTTGAAATCCTTGCAGGTGTGAAATGGTGGTGAGTTTAACTAAATTTTTATACCCTTGGCTATTTTTTGCCAAGACCACTTGATGATATTTTCTTCGTTTCTCACCCTTCTGATCCTGAACTTTAATATCACCATTAATCACATACATCTCATTGCCAATAATGGGTTTAATATTCTTATTTCGACAGGTTTTAATTAACTCAATTGCCCCATACATGACACCATGATCGGTGACAGCGATCGCTGGCATTCCTAACTCTAATGCTCGATCAATTAATTGAGGTAATTGAGATGCACCATCGAGTAAACTATAATCACTATGAATATGTAATCCTACAAAAGACATGGTTGAGTTCCTTGATTAAATTAAACTTAAAAATAATTGAGATAAAATGATTGACTTCCGTAATATTAACACAGTTTGGGCTTCTGTATTTGTAGAAACACTCGCTCAATTAGGATTAAAAACTGCTATCGTTTGTCCCGGTTCCCGTTCCACTCCTTTAACGATTGCTTTTGCTCAACATTCTAGCATAGAAACGATTCCGATTTTAGATGAACGGTCTGCCTCATTTTTTGCTTTGGGAATTGCTAAAAAAAGCGGAATTCCGACGGCTTTAGTTTGTACGTCAGGAACCGCAGGAGCCAATTTTTATCCTGCTATTATAGAAGCAAAAGAAAGTCGAGTGCCCTTATTAATTTTAACAGCAGATCGACCCCCAGAATTAAGAGATTGTCATGCAGGACAAACCATTGATCAAGTTAAATTATACGGCACTTATCCGAATTGGCAAACAGAATTAACGGTTCCCAGTTTAGATTTAAAATTATTACGTTATTTACGCCAAACCTTAATTTATGCTTGGGAGCGATCGCAATTTCCCATTCCTGGCGTTGTTCATCTGAATATCCCTTTTCGTGACCCATTACATCCCGTTTATCAATCAGAAACAGAAGATTTAAAAGCTATCTTTCCTAATGATTTTTTTGATCCAATTACTCCATTAAAATCTTCCCTATTTTATAGGTTTAATCTATCTAATTATTTAAAACAATGGTATAATTATTCTCAAGGGATTATTATTGCTGGTGTAGCTCAACCGCAAAATGCAGAGGGTTATTGTCAAGCGATCGCCCATCTTTCTCAACACTTAAATTATCCCGTCTTAGCCGAAGGATTATCCCCCGTCAGGAATTATTCTAACCTGAATCCCTATTTAATTTCAACCTATGATTTAATCCTGAGAAATCCAACCTTAGCCGAAAAACTTGCACCTCAAGTTGTGATTCAAATTGGAGATTTACCCACCAGCAAAACCCTGAGAAACTGGTTAGAACAAAAACAACCAGACTATTTTATCCTTGACCCTAGCTATCAAAATTTAGATGGGTTACATGGAAAAACAACTCATTTGAGGATACCGATAGAACAGCTATCAGAAGAAATTAATCACCAAGAAGATACAGATACCTTAAATTTGACTGGATCTCAATTCTATTGTCATCTATGGTGTGAGTTAGAAGCTAAACTAAAAACAGTTATTAATCAAGAATTTGAAGCTATTAATTTATTAATAGAACCTAAAGTTGCTTGGTTATTGCCTCAAATTCTACCTCAAAACACCCCCATTTTTATTGCTAATAGTATGCCAGTAAGGGATGTAGAATTTTTTTGGAGTCCTAATTTGTTAAATATTCAACCCTTTTTTAATCGCGGTGCTAATGGAATTGATGGAACTTTATCCACAGCATTAGGAATAGCCCATCATCAACAAAGTAGTATTTTATTAACAGGAGATTTAGCTTTACTTCATGACACCAATGGATTTTTAATTAAAAATAAATTTATCGGACATTTAACGATTATTTTAATTAATAATAATGGCGGTGGAATTTTTGAAATGTTACCGATTTCTCAATTTAATCCCCCCTTTGAAGATTATTTTGCAACCCCTCAAAATATTAATTTTGATCAATTAGCTGCAACCTATCAAATTGAATATGAAAAAATCCTATCTTGGGAACAGTTGAAACAACGATTAAATTCCCTTCCCGATAACGGAATTAGGATTTTAGAAATTCCAACTAACCGAAAAATTGATGCTCAATGGCGACAAAAACATCTACAACAATTCGCCAATCAACTCAATTTAAAAATCCTCTAAACGTAGGGTGCGTAAGCCCCGCGCACGCACCACCTTATCTGTACTATCTTTCTGCCAAACTCTGCGGCGTTTTTGACCTATTAAAATAGTAGGAAATTCCTCAAGAAATACAATTTCTGGGATCTGACCGTGCAGACGTTCAAAAAGCGATCGCAATGATTTCATAACCTCTTCTTGAATTACATTTTTTTCGGAATTTCTAACTTTCAAAGCAACTTCTATCCGATTTAAACTTAACTGCATGACTTGATAATCTTCAATATTAGGAGAAATCATAATAATTGCCCTGCGAATAAAATCAGGAAAAATTGTTACCCATTCATTATTAATAGATTGATGAGGTAGATAAAAAATATCATCCTGTCGCCCTTCAATTTGTTCAATTGCCATAAATACTGACCCACATTGACAAGGCGTTTTTCGTTCAACTAAAATATCATTGAGACGATAACGAATAATCGGTTGCGTTGTTCGTCTAAAATCCGTTATAATCGGCATAAATCGAGATTGATCGTCATCTAAATAGTCTTTCTGAATAGCAACAATATCTTCATTAAGATGTAAAGTTCCATAGTTACAGGTATAACCTAAAAATCCTTCTGTACATTGATAAACTTGATGAATCATTTGATTAAAAACACCGCTAATATAATCTGCATCTAAAGGATCTAGCACTTCTGCAACAGAAACTATTTTTTTCGGTGATATTTTTAAAATGCCTTGTTTTTGAGATGTAGCTAATAATCTTAATAAAGAAGCAGGTGCAACTAAAAGTGTGGGTTGATAATGATTTAATCGTTGAATATGATGGGTAATGGGGTTTAATAAATCAAAGAATTGGAACTGCAAACGTTGACTTTTTACCGTTTCATATAATCGACTATTTGCCCTCAGAAAAAATGCAATTTTCTCAGGATATAAAATAAAATTGGGTAATAATTTAGCTAAAATTGTACCAGCCCAAATCCATTGTTCTTGAGGACTAACTAAAAATAACCCTCGATTTCCACTGGTTCCCGTTGATAACCCAACAGTATATCCGCGTAAATTAGAGCTAAAATCTCGCGTTTTTTCAGCTTTGAAGGCTATTTCAAATGCTTCTGAGGCTGAAATTTCAACGGTATTAAGTTGATCAAAATTTTCCATCATTTTTGCTTTATCAATTATTGGAAAATTTTGCCAATCTTGAATTTCTAACCCTTGATAATACTTTTGATAAAAGGGAGATTTAGGCAAAATCTTCTGTAAAAAGTTCTGAACCTGTTGATTTTGCAAAGTTAATAATTGTTCTCGACTGTTAAATTGTCTAAAATATTTCGTTTGTAAATAATGTTGAAGAATGGTTAATGTACGTTTCATTTTAATAATATACCTCGTAGGGTGCGTTTTACGCACCTTGAACTCTGTTGTATTAAATAATGTTGATGGTGCGTGCGCGTTGCTTACGCACCCTACATATTACAGATAAAATTCAGTAAATTTACGGTTTATTTTTATGATTTTATCCTCTATTCTGATATTGGGGACTTTGAGCGAGCACTTCTGCTGAACCCTTGATCAACATTTCTACCCGCTTCCATTCTCCACATTATTTTCTTTATCTGCTGCTTTCCATCTACCTCAAAGACAAATTATGACGAATCAACCATCATTTGACCTAGCCAAACAAGGTAATCCGCAAGAAATTGCTAGATTAATCACTTATTTAATGACAGAACAAGAAATTATTGCTTTTGCAGAACTCAAGCAAGATTATCTTGAAATTAGCTTAGAGTCTACCCCTGTTCCTCGACAACAAGAATCTGTTGTAGTTGTTGAGAGGATCATGAAAAAATTAAACTGTCCTTATATTAAATCGGTTGTTATTAAAGGTAAAGAACTAGCACTAGAGGAACCGATTTGGACTGACTGTATTAGTTTAGAGCAAAAAACTAAACCCCATCAAAAAAAATCCACCTTCACTTTTTTTCAGGGGTTAAAATGGCCAGCTTGGTTTCCCTATCCCAATTCTTGGTTGAGAACCATTCTGCTAATCGTTTGGATTATCTCTGTTGCTAAAATTACCCTATTTTGGGGAGCATTGATAGGGGAATTAACTTCAGATATTGAAATTGATCCTCGACCGTTTTTACAAGCATTGGGAATCGCATTTTTAATCTCTGGAGTCATTTATTCCTACGCGCACCACTGGATTTTTAATCGATCATTGCGGTATTTTTCCCCCTTCAGGGGGAAAAACTGAAAAGATTGTTAATAAAAATAGCCCAACCCAAACTGAGGCTTATTTGAACCGTGATGGAATTACTCAAGAACAAATTCAACAACATCAAAGTCTTGTAGAGTCTAATCCCCAACCTCTAACTTCATCTTTAAAACCACCAGAACCTTATTTTCAACAAGGGTTAAATGAAGCGAATAGCGCAGCGTTATTAACACAAACTTCTAAATCAAAAGATGAATGGGAATTTGTCGTGAGTCAATGGGAAAAAGCAATTGAAAATATGAAAGCAGTTTCGACTTCTGATATTAATTATGGGAAAGCACAACAACGGGTTATTCAGTATCAAAAAAATCGGGATTATGCGCGTTTGGCTGCTAGTCGTGCTAAATAGTAAAACTAGCTAGACAACTTCTGATCTCAATGTGCTAAAGTTAAAGTAGATTAGGGCTATTTTTACAGCACAATTGATTAATATGCTTGAAAATATAGAAATTCAAAATTTTAGATGTTTTGAAAATACTAAAATTTTAGGGTTTAAACGAGTGAATTTAATCGGAGGTAAAAATAATGCTGGTAAAACAGCTTTTTTAGAAGCTTTACTGTTGCACAACTTTCCTCGTCCGAAAAGTATAATTGAACTTAAAAGAATTAGGAGGGAGTCTTCGGAAATTTCAAAATCAAGACCTGAAAGGACTTGGGATAATTTTTTTTTAGAGCAAAGTTATCAAGGAGAAATAAAAATTAGTGGCAAATATTCAGAAAATTCAAGGACGGTAGAGCTTTCTGTTTCGGATAAAATTAACTCTGATTTTTTTGAAGATCAAAAAGATATAAAAAAATTAATTGACTTTATTTCTCAAAATGAATCAGTAACATCACTTAATATTAAAGTTACTCAAAATCAAGAGACTATATCTGAATCTTCGGTAATTGCAAGCTCAAACGGAATAATTTCAGTGAATGGTTCAGACTCCATTGATCTACCCATTATCCCCTCTGGTTTAAGAATGTCAAATAAAGAATTAGCTGAATCTTATGATAAAGCTCGTTTAGATGAAAAAGATGGTGAAATTTTAAAATTATTACAAATTCTTGATTCATCAATTCAAGAGGTGGATAGTTTTTTGATTGGTGAACCTACTTTATATTTAAGAAGCATCAATAAACGTCGCTTGCCTATTTCACTTTATGGAGATGCTATTATTAGAGCTACAACTATTATTTTAAAATTAATCAATAATAATCATAAATTCTTGTTGATTGATGAAATAGAAAATGGAATCCACTATACTAATCAACGAGAATTTTGGAAAACTTTATTTCGGCTATCAAAAGAACTAGATACGCAAATTTTTGCCACAACCCACAGTTTAGAAATGATTCAAGCTTTTGGAGATGTAGGCTTAGAAATGGATGAAGAAATGAGTGCTTATTTTGAACTAGCCAGACATCCTAAAACTAACGGCATTATAGGAATTAAGAGGGATGTAGAAACCTTAAAATATGCTTTAGAACATGGAAAAGGAGTTAGAGGTGAGTAATCTTTTAATTGTGGAGAGTAAAAATGATAAATTTTTTCTTCAAGCTCTGATTGAAGAGCTAAATTATGATATTGAGATTGATACTCCTATTTGTATTGATGACTATGAATGTTTAGAAGGATTAAGTGAAAAAAGGTTAGTAGAGGCTTTGAAGTCCTTGTTAGCTGATATCCAGAAAAAGCCAATTAGCAAAATTGGAATTATTATCGATATTGATCAATACTCTCAGCAAGAGCGGTTACAATTTATTAATCAATGTTTACGGCAGGTTTTTACTTTAACTAATGAATTTTCCGATATATCCCAACTCATAACTGTCAATATTCCTGAGTATGATTCTATTGAAATAGCTTGTTATTTTACCCATGTCGAAGGTCAAGGAGAGTTAGAAACTGTCTTAAAACTTATTAAAACCAAAGAATCTCCTTATGCAGATTGTTTAGAGAGTTGGAGAAACTGTTTAGGAAATAATAATAAATCGATTAGTGATAAAGAATATGATAAATTTTGGATTAGTCTTTATCTACGATTTGATACTTGTTCTCGTCGAGATCGATATCAAGCTGAACGAAAATGTAGTATGACAAACTTTAACTATATTATGGAAAATAAAAAAGATATTTGGAATTTTAATCACCCTGTTCTCAATGATATCAAAAAAATTTTGCACCTTTTCGTTACTGAGAGTTGATCAAAATGTAAAATCGATTATCCTATTAAGAATGGTTTATTGTTACTTCTATGTCTCTCACCGAAGAAATTTTATCTCAAATCCCTGGAAACCCTTTCAACGGTTTACGGAAAGCAGATGAACTATGGACGGGTTTAAAAAATAATAGTCTCCCCCTTCCCAATACCGTTAAAGAGGAGTCTCAACGGTTGGAAACGGTGGATTATGATGTTGTTATTGGTGGGGGGACTCTGGGAATTTTAATCGCTACAACCTTAGCAATGAAAGGGTGGCGAGTAGCGGTATTAGAACGAGGTAAATTGCGAGGACGGGAACAAGAATGGAATATTTCTCGTCAGGAATTAGAGGTTTTTATTGACTTAAATTTATTATCTGAGTTAGAATTAAAAACTGCGATCGCAACGGAATATAACCCAGCCCGTTTAAGTTTCCCGAATAATATTGAAATTTGGGTGAAAGATGTTCTTAATATTGGGGTTGATCCCGTTTATTTATTAGAAACTCTCAAAAATCGGTTTTTAGAAGCCGGAGGAATCTTATTAGAAAATACGGCTTATGAATCGGCGATTATTCATCCTGATGGAGTAGCGATTAATGTAACCCAAATCAATTCCCCTCGCCTTGCAGGAGAGGGGTTAGGGGAGAGGTTAATTATTCTAAAAACCCGTTTATTAATTGATGCAATGGGGCATTTTTCCCCTTTAGTTCGACAAGCCAGACAAGGACAAAAACCCGATGCGGTTTGTTTAGTAGTAGGAACCTGTGCGACGGGTTATCCTAATAATGAAACTGGGGATATTTTTGCCTCTTTTACTCCTTTAAACAATCAATGTCAATATTTCTGGGAAGCGTTTCCGGCTAGAGATGGAAGAACAACTTATTTATTTACCTATTTAGATGCTGATCCTCAACGGTTTAGTTTAGAATATTTATTTGAAGATTATTTTAAACTATTACCTCAATATCAACAGATTGAACTCAATCAATTAACCTTTAAACGGGCGTTATTTGGGTTTTTTCCTTGTTATAAAAATAGCCCGTTAAAAATGCCTTGGAATCGTGTTTTTGCTATTGGAGATAGTAGCGGAAATCAATCTCCGTTAAGTTTTGGGGGATTTGGGGCGATGGTGCGTCATTTAAAACGGTTAACCAGAGGAATTGATCAAGCGTTAACAACCGATCAATTAAGCCAAAATGCCTTATCTTTATTACAACCTTATCAACCCAGTTTATCTGTTACTTGGCTATTTCAACGGTCGATGAGTGTGGGGGTTCAACAAACCATTAACCCGGAACAAATTAATCAGTTATTAGCAACAGTATTTCAAGAAATGGAAGAATTGGGAGAACCTATTTTAAAACCCTTTTTACAAGATGTGGTAAGATTTTCAGCCTTAACTCAAACCTTATCAAAAACAGCGATTAATCATCCCGGTTTAATTTTTAAAATTATTCCCCAAGTGGGATTAATTAGTTTAATTGATTGGACAATTCACTACTGGAATTTAGGGCTTTATACGGGTTTATATCCGTTTGCAAAAACCCTAAAACCTGTGTTCCAAAAATTACCTTCTTCTTCTCAATACTATTATGATCGTTGGTTAGAAGCTTGGCAATATGGCTCAGGACAGGATTATGATTAAACACACCAAATCAATTATTGTAGGGTGCGTAAGCGATCAGCGCACGCACCATCAACATTGTTATTGAATCAAACCAACATTGTTATTGAATCAAACCAATATTGTTATTTAATCAAATCAACATTGTTATTGAATCAAACCAACATTGTTATTTAATCAAATCAACATTGTTATTTAATCAAACCAATATTGTTATTGAATCAAACCAATATTGTTATTGAATCAAATCAACATTGTTATTTAATTAAATCAATATTGTTATTGAATCAAGTTTAAGGTGCGTGCGCTTTGCTTACGCACCCTACATTTAAAAGGGGTTAAATGACTCCCAAACTGGATAATCCTAAAATCACACCCGCCCCTAAAATATGACCAAAACTTGTGGTTGCTAAAACCGCAGGTAAGCCAAACCCACCGAACATATTCGATGAGGGTAATTGAGGGCCAGAATTGGGGTGCTGGATGGAGAATTTACCAATGGCGATCGCTACAATATTGCACAAAATCATTACAATGGCGATAGTGGGACTCCAGGCGTGAGTAACGGGAGTGGTCGTAGCGGCGGCTAAAAGCATCATGGAATTATCTCCTAAAGTTTTTTAAACTGTAGCCAATGGAAATTAATCGTTATAGCTAAGATGTTTTACCAAACAACGGGAATTCATTTTCGTCCTTGTAGCAATACTTAACATTTTCTGATTAAAATTGCTATCCTAGTTTAAAGAAACGGCCCGACTCCGAGAAACCATAGATTCTAATATGACTGAACAGCAAACCCGCATCTGTATCCTTGGTGGAGGCTTTGGTGGACTCTACACCGCCTTACGTTTGAGTCAACTTCCTTGGGAAAAATCCCAGGAACCGGAAATTGTTCTGGTGGATCAGAATGACCATTTCTTATTTTTACCTCTGCTGTATGAACTGCTAACGGATGAACTACAAGCCTGGGAAATTTCCCCTGCTTTTGAAGACCTGTTAAAAGATACAAATGTGCGGTTTTGTCAAGGTATTATCAACGAAATTGATATTGAAACTAAACAGGTTAAACTGCAAAATAATCCGCCCATCTCCTATGATTATTTAGTTTTAGCAATGGGAAGCGAAACACCTTTAGATTTAGTGGCGGGTGTCAAAGATTATGCAATTCCCTTCCGAACTATTGCGGATGCTTATCGTTTAGAAGAACAGTTGCGACGGCTAGAAACCTCAAATCAAGATAAAATTCGGGTAGCAATTGTTGGTGGGGGTTATAGTGGCGTAGAATTAGCTTGTAAATTGGCTGATCGCTTAGGAACAAAAGCCCGGATTAGAATTATTGAACAATCAGAGGAAATCTTAAAAACCTCCCCTGAATTTAATCGAGAAGCCGCTAGAAATGCCTTATCAGAACGGCAAGTTTGGATCGATTTAGAAACCACTGTCGCCGCCATTGAAGCAGATAGAATTTCCCTAGAATATCGAGGTCAAATTGATGAGATTCCGGTTGATATTGTATTGTGGACAGTGGGAACAAAAGTCTCTCCTGTAGTCCGAGAACTTCCTCTAAAACAAAATCAACGAGGTCAACTTGTTACAACCTCAACCTTACAAGTTGTTGATCATCCTGAAATTTTTGCATTAGGCGATTTAGCAGATTGTAAAGATGCAGACGGTCAAACCATTCCAACAACAGCCCAAGCCGCTTTTCAACAAGCAGATTATACCGGGTGGAATCTTTGGGCATTATTAACACAAAGACCTTTATTACCCTTCCGTTATACCGGGTTAGGGGAAATGATGACATTAGGAATGGATAACGCCACCTTAACAGGTTTAGGGATTCAATTAGAAGGTCATTTTGCCCATTTAGCCCGACGATTAATTTATTTATATCGCTTCCCGACCTTAGATCATCAGATTCGAGTTGCGGTTAATTGGATCACGCGCCCGTTGCAGGATTTATTAATCTCAATGGATCAAAAAATAGGAACAAGGGAATAGAAATTGAGAAACCGGGGTTTTCTGTTAAAATCTGTTTTGTAGAAACCCGGTTTCTGATTTAACCGTTAAATAATTAGAACGTTGACCATGATTAACCTGGAAAATTCTGCACCCGAAAAACCCCGTGTTATTTTTTTAGATGCTGTTGGTACATTATTTGGAGTCCGCCATAGTGTGGGGGAAGCGTACCGAATTATTGCTGATCAATTTGGGGTAAAAGCTGAAGCCGAAATTTTAGATCAAGTCTTTTTTCAATGTTTTTTGGCTGCTCCGAGTATGGCATTTCCAGGAGTAGAACCTAATGAAATTCCGCAACTAGAATTTGAGTGGTGGGAAGCGATCGCTGAACAAACCTTTAAAATTGTTGGACTCTATCATAAGTTTACAGACTTTTCCTCTTTTTTTCAAGCCTTATACCGTTATTTTGAAACCGAAAAACCTTGGTTTGTTTATTCTGATGTTCCCCCGCAATTAAAATATTGGCAAGAACAAGGAATAGAATTAGGGGTATTATCCAACTTTGATTCCCGATTATATCCCGTTTTAGAAGCCTTAAATTTAGCTGATTTTTTTAAATCTGTGACCATTTCAACAGAAGTAGGAGCCGCAAAACCCAGTTCTGAAATCTTTCAAATTGCTTTAAATAAACATCAATGTTCACCCGAAGAAGCTTGGCATATTGGTGATAGTTTAAAAGCCGATTATCAAGGCGCAAAAGCCCTAGGAATACGAGGATTTTTACTGCATCGAGAGGAACCCCCCAAAGGGATTTTAGATGAGTATGAAAGTTTAGAACAAATTCCGATATCCTAAAGTAGAGACGAGCCACGGCGCGTCTATCTTTGTCTATCTTTGTCTATCTTTAAAGGCTCTCTACAAAAAACAGGAGTTAGGAAAACAGTGGAGTACAGTCGGAAAACCCAAGAAGAACCTGTTCAAAATCTTTCGTTTCGGGAGTTTTCATGGCCCTTTTGGGCTGTTGTCCCCATTTATCCCTACAGTCAACGGCGAACCCTCCGCACGGAAGTTGTTCCAAATACGATTTGGACGTTTGAGCAGGTACAGGGAATTCTGTATGTTGTGGTGCCCATTCGGATGACGCTGGTGAAACTTGACCAGGGGGGTTTATTGGTTTATGCTCCCGTTGCTCCCACCCCAGAATGCCTCCGTTTAATGAGAGAGTTAATCGAAGAATATGGGGATGTAAAATATATTATTCTGCCCACTATTTCAGGAATTGAACATAAAGTTTTTGTTGGCCCCTTTGCTCGAAAATTTCCCCAAGCTCAAGTTTTTGTTGCTCCCGGACAGTGGAGTTTTCCGATTAATTTACCTCTAAGTTGGTTAGGTTTACCGTTAAAACGGACTCAAATTCTACCTTCAGATCGTCAAAAAACGCCCTTTTCAGATGAATTTGACTATCGAATTTTAGGGCCGTTAGCATTAGGAATTGGACGATTTGCAGAGGTAGCTTTTTTCCATAAGCGTTCCCATACCTTATTAGTAACCGATACGATTGTTTCTATCCCTGACAACCCTCCAACAATTGTACAACTCGATCCCTATCCGTTACTATTTCATGCTAAAGATGATACCTTTCATAAAGTAGAAAATAATGAAATTACCCGTCGCCGAGGATGGCAAAGAATCTCCTTATTTTCCTTTTATTTTCGTCCCAGTGTATTAGATACGGTAGAATTGGGGGATGCGTTTCGAGAATCTTGGCAAGCCCCCGACCGTTCTAAAAAAGCTTATTTTGGGGTTTATCCGTTTAAATGGAAACCAAATTGGCAACAATCTTTTGAGGCGTTAAGAGGAAATGGACGGTTATTTGTCGCCCCCATTTTACAAACGTTAATTTTAAACCGTGCTCCCGAAGAAACGTTAATTTGGGCAAATCAAGTGTCTGAATGGGATTTTAACCGAATTATTCCTTGCCATTTTGATTCTCCTATTCTAGCAACGCCACAACAATTTCGACAGGCGTTTAGTTTTTTAGAACAACATACTAATAACGATTTATTGTCTCAAGAAGATTTAGAATTATTATTAGAAATTGATGATATTTTGAATAAATTTAAGATTACACCGCCATCTAAACCCAAACTAAATAGGTTGTAATATTTTTTCCTAATAGCCATGTTTGTTGCTATATTACATTTTTTTAAAATAATCAAAGTTTGCGATCGCTTGTCTATGAATTCAATCAAAAAAGAGCGATCGCTTTTTTTAAAAGATTAATAGAAGAAAGGCGATCGCATCTTTTTATTTCATTATTGTAGGGACACAACAATGTTGTCTACCTACCAGGTTATAGGATAAATTAAATTGGCTGATGAGGGTATTTTTAGGAATTGAATAGAAAAATGTGATCGCATCTCTTCATTCCCCTAGTTTCTAAGTAGAAGTACGGGAGATCGGATTAATTTAACCACCAAGACACAAAGGAGTTGTGAACAATAACCTGCTTTATTTAGTTTTCATTTCTCAGAGTCGATCTACTTCAATAGATTGTGACTCTAAAATGCCTTTCTGATTGTTGATTCGATAATAAATGAAAGCTTTGACTCTATCTTGACCTATATATCCCGTTTTATTGGTTAAATGGAAAACCAGATCTGAGTTTTCCAAAGGTTTTAAATAGATTGTTTTAGGCTCATTATTTATACAATAAACTACAGGATTGAAAACCCCTTTTATTTCAATTTTATCAATAACTATTATCTGGGTTTTCTCTTGAGAATTTTCTAGGCGAATCAAGACAGAAGCAAATCCAATATCTCGATTGGGATCAGGAGTTGCTCCCGATGGCAGTCTCCTTTCTTCACGGACTGAGAGAGAAATAATTTTCATTTGTACACTTGTAGAAGCAAGAGATGGTTGAAATAATAAATTCAAGACTTGTGTATTGTCATGAATTTGAGAACTAAAAAACTGCATAAAAAAGATCAATGATAGAGCAATTAGACTGATTTTAATGAGCATATATAGCAGCCGCCAAGACGGTTAAGACGTTCTGATTTCCTAAAACCCTTGATTCTATCCCCTTCTTCCCCTAGCCCCTTGGTATAAACAGAATTTGAGTCAGGGGCTATAAATTTAAAAATCATCTAAAAAAAGAGGATCTGGAAATATATGTTCCAGACTCTCTTTCTGGGAGTATTCTATTCAGCTTTTACTCATCTTTAACTAAATTTTCTGGCTGGTAAACTTCGGGTGGTAAAGTGGTGCTACTTCCATATTGTGGTAGTCCATTGTTGGTCGTATAATTCCAGTTAGCAAAACTTTGTGAAAGCTGAGATGCAGTTAGCTGTAATTGTCCTGGCTTGAATGTTCCATTATAGTATCCCCCATTCATTCCCCAAGGGTTGTATAGAGTGAACTGCTGAGTTGATGAATTATAACCCACTAGAGTATATTCATGACTAGGAGCAACATTTGATGCAACACCTGAAGGTTTTGAATCTATAGTAATCAGGCTACCTGCGTTGAAAGCATTAATGATGGCATTGGTATTAACGATTCCACTAGGCTCGTAGACATAGCTAGTGATACGTCCTGTGATGTCAGGTATAGCATAGTAACCCAAACCACCCTCGATACCACTATAACTATTTGTGCCATCTTGGTCAATCCAACCAGACTGATTCACTTGAGCATAGGCTTTTTCCGCTAAGGCAACCCACAGTTCACCACTAGGTGTTTTAGCATAAGCCGGTGATCCTGATGAAGTCGGCAAATATCGATCCACAGTCACATAGTCTGTTACTCCACTGTTGTAGAAGCGAACAGTATAGGTGTTATCTCCATTGTCAATGAACATATTTTGAATGGTACTTGGAGAACGAAATGCTGTCGCAGCTAAACTGGCTAGGTAGTAACAATCTCCAACAGCACCTTGATTAATATCTTGGTAAGTTGCCCCGTTGACAAATAGAGAACCCGTGGCATATTGATAGGTGTAAGGATTACTCGGATGGTCAAGACCTAAAAACCACTTATTAATTAAGTTGTCCATCTGAGTTCCACTACTACCAGCAAACAAATTTCCTAGGGAACTACCTTGATAACTTTGGTTAGCGGGATCACTATTCACAATTTTATTCGAGAGAACACGAACAGAGTCTGGCATATTAAAACGACTGGCGTTATTGACTAAAGTTCGTAAGCTGGTCAATTCATTTGCATCAATCACACTGCCATCTTTAGCATCTCGCAAAATAGCGATCATGTCGTTACGATCAAGAACATTGTCAGAAGCCCGAGAACGAGCAATTGACTGTAAACCAGGGTCTTGAATGTTTTGGGTAAACCAGTCACCGGCATCATTATCGGTAATTGTAACGGTGGCACTAGCGGTACTTCCCAAAGTGTAAGCACTGCTACTCGATAAACTCACAACTGATGTTTCTGAACCTTCAACGGTACTATCATCAATTACAGTAATCGGGATATTAGCAGTCGTTGAACCCGCAGGAATCGTTAGACTGCCTGTAAGATTACTATAATCAGTGCCTTTTGTCGCTGTTCCTGCAACAGTATAGTTAACCGTTAAAGCGTTACTGGTAGTACCTGTACGGGTAATTGTAA
>NZ_JADEWU010000077.1:0-28640 GCF_015207485.1 Planktothrix mougeotii LEGE 06226 | reverse complement strand
CGGCAAATACAAAAATTTTTGTCGATTCCCAATCCAATATTCACGGGGAATAAATTCCCCTGAGTCGTGTTTCCTCTGTTGTCTGAAGACGCGCTCGTTTCCACACTCCCATGCTTTTTTCTATGAATACTCACGATCTTTTAATGTTATTGATTCTCTTGTTCCCCGGTTTAGCCCTATCAATTATTATTATGGCAACCTTTGCCGCCGGAGGTTAAAATCCTGCTAGAAGTGGAAGTGGAAGTGGAAGTGGAAGTGGAACAGGCATCTTGCCTGTTAAACACCTCTTAAACACACACTATCACTTCTAATTATTAGAATTAATGAGACTTTGCCTCATCATAGCATTCCCATGCAGAGCATTGGAACGAGAGGTTAAGGGGTTTTTAGGGTGTGAATTTGTTCTCGAAATTGATCAATTTTATCGAATAAATCCAATTGATTAATCGTAATTTCTTCCCCTGTTTTTAACCATTTTAACTTAATTGTTTGCTGTTCCGCCTCTGCATCTCCTAATACTAAACAAGCTACAGCACCACTGCGATCAGCCCGTTTAAACTGCTTACCAAAGGCACTCCCACTTAAGTCTAATTCCACACTGAAGCCATTTTGACGCAATTTTTGAGCTAAAATTAACCCTTGAGATTCAGCTAAATTTCCCCTAGAAACCATATAAAAATCCAAGCTAGAACTAGAAAGAGTATTTAACTGTTGTAATAGAATCACTAACCGTTCTAACCCAATTGCCCAACCCACAGCATGGATTTCTGGGCCTCCTAATTCTTGAACTAAACCATCATAACGACCGCCCCCGCAAACCGTAGCTTGGGCTCCTAAATCATCAGAAATAATTTCAAAGGCCGTATGGGTATAATAATCTAAACCACGCACTAATCGAGGGTTCAAACTGTAGGGAATTTCTAACGCTGTTAATAACTGTTTAACTTGTTCAAAATGAGCGCGAGAATCCTCTCCTAAATACTCTAAAATACTCGGAGCATCCTGAACAATTTCCTGCGTCCGTTGATCTTTACTATCTAAAATTCTTAAGGGATTTCGAGATAAACGATCTTGAGAATCTGGATCTAATTCGTCTTTATATTGGGTTAAATAATCCACTAATGCTTGACGATAGGCTTGACGATCCGTTGAATTTCCCACAGAATTTAAGTTGAGGTTTAAATTTTTTAATCCTAACTTTTGTAATATATGAGTTGCGATCGCAATCACTTCAACATCTGCCCTTGCATCCCGACTTCCTAACACCTCAACCCCAATTTGATGAAACTGTCGTTGACGTCCGGCTTGGGGTCGTTCATAACGAAACATCGGCCCAGTATACCATAACCGTTGTACCCCTCCCGTGGCATGAAGTTTATTTTCAATAAAGCTGCGAACGACTCCGGCTGTTCCCTCTGGCCGCAGGGTAATTGAACGTTCACCCCGGTCAACAAACGTATACATTTCTTTGCCAACTACATCCGTCGCTTCCCCAATACCGCGTTCAAATAAAGCCGTTTGTTCAAAAATTGGGGTGCGAATTTCTTGATAATTTGCCTTCAATAAAATATCCCTGGCAACAGACTCCACCCATTGCCAGTATCCAATTTCATCAGGCAGGATATCCCGTGTTCCTCGTAATGCTTTGATCAGTTCCATTGGTTTCTTAATTAATCGTTAGTCCTGTGGCGGATCGATTGTTTCCCAGGCGCCATAACGATCGTTATAATACGCCAAAATTTGATCAATCTGTTGACGAGTTGCCGAATCATGACTGTCATCATATTCGATCCATAAACTGCCAACCTGACTTTGAGTGTAATCAAATTCTGGCGGTATTTCATCGGGACTAATGCGGGTGGGAATTAACCCCGTGTTCACTCCTTCGACCTGACGCAAATGTGCAGCCACTTCCCGATACACCGTTAAAGGAAGTTTCCGACAGCAAACCTGATAGCGAAGTCGTTGTTTCTGTTCTACACTTTTCATCCAAAATTAACCTGTTTTTCCCCTATTCTACCGAGGAAGATATGGCGACCTCTGTTTCATCTTCAGTGGTCATTAGCGGTAGAGTACAACAGTTAATGTCATCCAGACAAACCTTCCCCCATTGCAACGCCCAACGGACTAAAGCTACTCGGTTATCCGTTGCCGTTTTTGTGAGAATGTTACTGATATGATTATCAACTGTACGTTTACTAATTTCTAGTTTCTCCGCAATTTCTTGATTTGTTAATCCACTCGCAACTAACTCCACAACTTGCAGTTCTCGTTCTGAGAGTGAAACAGGAGTTCGAGAATCGCTTTGCGTCATATTAGCTTCCAATCTCTGCATAATTACCTATTTATTATTCTAAAGGGAACTTGTCAAAAAATATCCTTTATTCGATCGGGCTTAGGAATTTTTAATCAACTCTGCCTATACAAGACATAACTGGTGTATATCAAATCTAGCAGAAATGCTTATCACTATTTTCTTAATTCTTCCTTAATTTCTGGTTTTGGTGGGCGGTTGGCGGTTGACGGTTGGCTGTTGATGGGCGAGGAGACCTCGCCCCTACCTCCCTACCCCCATAACTAGGTACGGTAAACACACCCAAAAAAATCTGTCAAGCTATTGCAATATTTTTTAACTCTCTGTTACAATCGTTTACATAGAAAGCAAACTAAAGCAGGTTAGGAGAAAAATTATGTTTACCGTTTTAATTTCTTTATTCATCGTGGGTTGGGTTGCGGCTGCTGTAATTGGGACTCAAGCTTACTTCCGGGGTGAACAAACCAAACCCATCCACGAACGCAACTGGAATTCCAACTCCTTTGAACAAATCGCTCAGTCCGTTACAGGTCAAGAAACCGACTACAGCGTCCGCATTCCTGCCTATAGTTTAGATGCTTACGCCAGCAATAATTTAGGCAATTAATTCTCTAATATTCAACCTGAAAAAACAAAAAATAAGTAACATTTTTACCCCTGCAATTCGTGGAAGATTGAAGGGGTATTTTTTTTATAAGTTACAGTTATTAATGTTGAACTTCAACAACGCCTCGCACCATATTCATCCCACAACTAAAGGTATATTCTCCTGATTCTTCGGGAATAAATTCAATAGTTGTGGTTTGATTTAAAGGTAAATCTTGAGCAATATTAAAATCAGGAAACAGCACTTTATCTAAGCAATGGCTAGGATCTTTACGAATAAAGTTCAGCCGGACTTTTTTACCGGATTGAACCGTAATGCGGTTAGGTTGATAGCCGCCATCGACTAAAATTTCTAATTCTTGAGTCTCCTGATTTAGTGTTGCTTTTTTGGCTTTGGGTTTACTGAATAAAAACCACCCTAGTTCTAATCCAATTAACGCTAATCCACTGACAGTAACAACCATTTTTGTTGATAAAGGTTGTTCAATTGTTTTAAATTGATCGTTAGCAGGTTCTGAATGGGATTCCATAGCTCGAATAGGAGCAGAATTAGCGATTAAAATTGATAGTAAAATTCCGCTAAATTGTAATCCTGTTTTGATTTTGATGTTCATAGTTTTCACTCCTTATTCTAAGAATAATTACTCTACAGTAAGTCTCAATCATTTATACACATTACCGCCCATCGTAGGGGCGAGGTTCTCTCGCCCTGACACCGAGATATGTGTCCATACTGGCTCTATTTCCCTTCTCAATACACTTTTTAACTAAAGATTAATTCAGCTTAAACTGACGTAAGCGTAAGGCATTAGAAACAACTGAAATCGAACTCAGTGCCATTGCTCCTCCTGCAATAATCGGATTTAATAACCAACCCGTTAAGGGATAAAGAATTCCGGCTGCAATTGGTATTCCGGCTGAGTTATAAATAAAGGCAAAAAACAGGTTTTGGCGAATATTATTCAGAGTCGCTTTACTTAATTTAATCGCCGTAACTAACCCAATTAAATCCCCTGAAATTAAGGTAATATCACTAGCTGCGATCGCCACATCTGTCCCTGTACCAATGGCAATTCCTACATCCGCTTGAGCTAAAGCCGGAGCATCATTAATTCCATCCCCCACCATTGCTACAATTGAAGGCTGTTTTTTCCGTCCTTTCCGTTCAGTTTGCAGGGATTTAATTATATTTGCTTTTTGGTCAGGACGAACTTCTGCAAATACCCGTTTAATTCCGACTTCAGAAGCGATCGCTTCGGCGGTTTTTTGATTATCTCCCGTTAACATCACCACCTCTAACCCGATTTTTTGTAAGGCTTGAATTGCCGTTTTTGAGGTCGGTTTCACCGCATCGGAAATCGCAACTAAACCTTCTATTTCTCCATCTACTGCTATCCAAGCTGTTGTTTTTCCTTCTGACTCCCAACTGACTTGATACTGTTGTAAAGGTTCGATTTTAATTCCTAATTCTTGCATCCAGCGAGACGTTCCAATTTGTACAAATCGATCTGAAATATAACCTTGAACTCCCATCCCGGCTAAGGCTTGGAAATTGCGAATTTCAGGTAAGGGAAAAGTTACCCCTTGTGCTTTAGCATATTGAACAATTGCTTCTGCTAAGGGATGCTCAGATTGTTGTTCAATAGCTGCGACTAATCGTAATAATTTTAATTCATGATCATTGTTGATTCCGCCTACGGTTACATACTGGGTTACGGTGGGTTTTCCTGCGGTAATGGTTCCGGTTTTATCTAATACAATGGTTTGGATTTTATGGGCTAATTCTAAACTATCCGCTCCTTTAATTAAGATACCATGTTCAGCCCCTAAACCTGTTCCCACCATCACAGAAGTTGGCGTTGCTAATCCCAATGCACAGGGACAAGCAATAATTAAAACTCCGACGGTTGTTGTAATGGCGAGGGTAAGATTTCCGGTAAAATTAAACCAGAGAATAAAAGTAGTGATCGCGATCGCAATTACAACTGGAACAAACCAACCTGTTACCTGATCTGCTAATTTTTGAATCGGTGCTTTTGACCCTTGCGCTTGTTGAACTAACTGCACAATTTGCGCTAATACCGTATCTTTTCCCACCCGTGAAGCTCGAAATTTAAAGCTTCCGGTTTTATTAATTGTCGCCCCAATTACTTCATCCCCTGGATGTTTTTCAACGGGAATACTTTCTCCTGTTACCATCGATTCATCAACTGTAGAATTCCCTTCAATTAATTCCCCATCAACGGGGATTTTTTCACCGGGACGGACTCGAATAATATCACCAACATTCACCGCTTCAATGGGAATATCAATTTCTTCTCCAGACCGAATGACACGGGCGGTTTTTGCTTGTAATCCCATTAATTTTTTAATCGCATCGGAGGTTTTTCCTTTGGCGCGATATTCGAGTAATTGACCCAGTAAAATTAAGGTAATAATCACAGCAGCCGATTCATAATAAACATCCGCAGACAAGCCTTGATTTAAAAAGAATTGCGGGAAAAAAGTGACAAAAATAGAATACAAATAAGCAGCCCCTGTTCCCACTGCTATTAAAGTATTCATATCAGCTTGATGACGTTTTAAGCCTTTCCAAGCTCCTAAGAAAAAGGCTTGACCTGACCAAAATAAAATCGGTGTTGTCAGGATTAATTGTAACCCAGGATTGTGCATCCAATTGGGAATAAAGGGTAAATTTAAACCCGTCATCATCGGTAATCCTCCGATGACTAAAAACACACTAATAATCGCACTAATTGCTACTTTCTGGGTTAATTTTTGTTCAATTTCTCGGTTTTCTTTCTCACGGTCTTCGAGATGAGAAGTGTTATCTTCTATGGGTTTGGCACTATATCCCGCATCGATAACCGCTTGTTGAATTTGCTCAATATTAGTTTGTTTGGGATCAAATTCAACCGTTGCTTGTTCAGCACCAAAATTAACGTGACAAACCGCAACCCCATCCACATTTTGAATCGCTGTTTCTATGGTATTGGCGCAGGCGGCGCACCCCATTCCGTTTAATTGGAAATAGCTTGTTTTCATGGGTTAAACTTCATTTTGAGTTGAGTTGGTTGGTGCGTGCGCCTTGCTTACGCACCCTACACTGTTATTTTAAAGTCTCCTCTTTACTGGAGTGTCAAGGGGGGGATGGAAAATTAAATTTGTAATCGCTTACAACCCACTTGGATGTAGAGGTAAAGTAACTGTAACGGTTGTTCCTTGATTAATTTTACTTTCTAAAGAAATTTGACCGTGATGATTTTCTACTATTGCTTGAGCGATCGCTAAACCTAAACCTGACCCTCCACTATTACGATGAGTGCGAGAAGGATCAACGCGATAAAACCGATCAAAAAGATGGGGTAAGGCTTCAACAGGAATCCCAATTCCTGTATCTTTTATTATAACTTGTAAGGCTTCAAATTTCAAGAGAGAATGATTTTTTTCCCAAGATTCAGTTACTTTTCCTAATGTGGGTTGTCGTTTAATTTTAGGAATCTGTTTTAATTCTATTTTAATTTCACCACCAGCCGGAGTATACTGGACAGCATTACTGACTAAATTCGTAAATAATCGCACCAATTGATCCCAATCTCCTTGTAAAGTAAAGGGTTCAGTTTCGGTGTTTTGATAACTATTGGAATTGGCAATAATATCCTCAGAATATTCAATAAAATTTAAGGAAAGATGAACTTTTTGTAGAATTGCGATCGCTTTTTGTTCTTCTATAACCTCCATTAATAAGCCATCCAAAGGAAGGGAAATAAATTGAGGTTTAACAATACCGCTATCCTGTCTAGCTAAAAATAATAAATCATCGACTAACCGACTTAAACGGCGAGTAATTCGTTCAATAACTTGCAATTGTTGTTGTTCAGAATTGGATAAATTGGGTTCTGCTAAAGCGACTTGGACATTGGTTTGAATCAGCGCAATCGGACTTCTTAATTCATGGGACGCATCGGCGGTAAATTGTTTTAACCGTTGATAGGAATATAGCACAGGTTCCATGGCTAAACCGGATAAAAACCAGCCAATTGCAGCCACACCAATTACCATTAAAATTGTTCCGATTGTTAAATCTAATATTAACTGACGAATGGGTTTTGCGACTTCAAACCAAGGATGACTAACTCGTAAATAGCCTAAGACTTGGCGTCCGATTTCTACCCGGTCTGTTACTTGTCTTAAAATCATTTCTGAAGTGTTATTTTTTTCAGAAATATGAACCGTTTCTCCACTCTGGTTTGGATGAATGGGAATATCCAATGGTTGAGAAAACGTAGACCATAATAATTCTCCCGTTGGACTAAACCATTCCAGATCAATATGATCATCTTCAACGGTATTAGAATTATTTCTAAAACTCGCTTCCACATTGACTTGAAATTGACCTGCTAATACCGCAGGAGACATCGCCGGAGGGGTAGAAACGGGTTCAATAACAAGGGAACGTTCAACCACTTCTACAACGTGATTTAAAGTATCATCAATACGTTCAATTAAGGTATTTCGCACATAGAAATAAAACCCACTCGCAAATAATAATAATAAAATAGCGGTAACTGCGGTATACCAAATTGCTAACCGTCGCCGGGTTGCTTGAAACATAAGTGATAAATTTTTGCTAATCTATGAATAGGTTAAAATTCTATTTTAGGATAAGAAAAGGATCATGATCTTACAAGTTGAAGCTCAAAAAATCTATACCCTTGAAGACTATCTCGATTTTGAGGTGAATTCTCCAGAACGCCATGAATATATTAACGGTGAAATTAGACCTATGACAGCAGAAGTATTATCAGCATCAACCCGAAACTACGACAAAGACGAAAAATTTGCCGCCTATCGTACTCTTCCTACTTTTCAAGAATATCTCCTCATTGATCAATATACGATTCCTATTGAACATTATTATAAAACGGATGAAAAACACTGGATATTTGTGGAGTATAATAATAGCAATGAAACCCTAGTGCTTAACTCCATTTCGCTTGAAATGGTTATAGCTGATCTTGATGATAAAGTTGAGTTTTAAACCCAATAATTCATTGAATTGAATTTATCTAAAATAGTACCTTTTGAACCGTATAAGCAGGAGCTTCTATAATCATGACATGATGGGGAATATCCGTTACTTCAAGCTCAAAAAGATCATCAGAGGTTTTAACTAAAATCGATTTCAAAGCTCCTTTAGCTTGAGATGCTTTATGCAATAAACTCAGTGCTTTGTGTAAGCTTTCTCCCTGACGCTGTACCCGAATTGGGACAGGTTTACCTCGATAATTTTGTTTTAAAATAGCATCTATTCCTTGATTTCTTTGGACAGGAATAATATCTAAACTCGAAATAATATTGAGGGCTTCCTCATCGACATTTAGGTAGGCTTTTCGGCCTTTTTGCAGTAACACAGACTCAGATTTAATCGGGGTTTTCAATCTATCTTTAGAAAGTTGAACCGCATCCGGGGAAATATCAATTCCTATTCCTGAACGATTTAATAATTTAGCGGCTATAATTGTTGTCCCACTTCCACAAAATGGGTCTAATACAATATCTCCAGGGTTAGAAGCTAATTCAATAATTCGTTCTAGCAGTAAAATTGGTTTTTGACTCGGATAGCCGACACGCTCTTTTGCTTTAGGGTTTAAATAGGGAATTTCCCAAACATCACTTAAGGGGACTCCTTTTTTCGGGTCAGCCGGAATAATTTCCCCATCATTATCTTTAGCATAAACCGCTTTACCATGCTCATCTCTGGTGCGTTTTTGTAAGATTTGATCGACATTTGTAGATTCTGAATAATGGCAATAAATAGGATTAAAGGTAAATTGATTTGTTTTAGAATAAAAAAATATCGTTTGATGAGCAGGTAACAATCCTTTTTTAGAATTAGACCATCGCTTATAACTCCAAATAATTTCTGATCTAAAATTATCTTGACCAAAAATATGATTTAAAATCGCTCTAATGATATAATTAGCATGAGTATCACAATGTACAAAAATCGAGCCATCTTCCCTTAAAATATGATATAGAACTGCTAACCTTTCATGGATAAACTTTGCATAGTCTTGCTCACTTTCCCATAAATCATTATAACTAAATTCCAATTGTCTATCTCTCGTTTTTAAAGACTGCTGTTTTTGGGTAAAAAAAGGAGGGTCTAAATAAATCAGATTAACGAAATTTGAAGGCATTTTTTGGATAATATCTAGGCAGTCTCCTTGAAGAATATCGTAAGTATTATTCATGATTTTTAGTATATTAATAAATTATAATTCATCCGAATTCGTATTTTGATCAGCAATTTTTTGTAAGATAGCCCTTAAATCTATACCCGTTCTTTCATTAACATAATTCCAGGCACTCTCTCCATAGTGATATTCACCGCCAATTCCCTTATAAAGTGTTTCTAAAGTTTGCTGAACTCTTATAGCCTGTTGTCTATTGGGGTAATAAAACATAATACGAATAGGTCTGTAACCTGCGGTTGATATAGTTTTGATTCTAGTATGTTCTTTTGTAATATGATCTCCATCTGTTGTTGCATCTCTCCATTTAATTTCAATTGCATTGTTTCCTTCTAAACAATCAATTTCAAATGTTTTTGGTCTTGAACCCATAGTATTAGTAATCTTGACTGCTTTTGAATTAGGATATTTTTCGAGAAAAGATAATTGAGTAGCTTTCTCTAAAAATGATCCTGCATATTTATATAAAAAACGACCTTTATTTTGATAAATATCTATTAATTTTCCTTCTTGCTCAGTGATACCCAGAACTCTATAGATTAAGAAATGAGAAGTATCATCACCTTTCATTTCTTCTAAACGACAATTGATTTGTTTTAGTAGAGCTTTGGAATATTTTTGTGCTAAATTTTGGATTTTCTCTTCCAAGCTTGAAGGTGTTAGAGATGCCATAAATCAGATAAAATTTGTATAGAGAAGTATAAGTTATATGTAATTAAAATCACTGCAAAATCCTGAACCCAAGGTGACTGCTTTACAGCCATCTTACGTTCAGGATTAAGTTGAATCTTCCGTGTTTTAACTGATTATTCGGCGGCGGTTGCTAACTCTTCCGTTGACCCTTGGGTACGACGGCGAGTTAACGTATTAAATAACATTTGACCAATGGCTTTAATTAAATTACCTTCTAATTCATTGAACATTTTCATGTTCATTCCGAAGGCATCATTGGCTTCATCAACAATGCGAGTCGCCATGTCTTGGTCAATATCAACGCTATCCATTTGTTGACGATAATTCACTTTAAAAGCTTTTTCATCAGGAATATCGTTGAACTCGTAAAATTGGGTTCCTTTCCCTTCTGGGAGGTTCATGGCATTTTGAGCAATTCCTTTGAGAATTTGCCCCCCTGACAAGTCACCCAAATAGCGAGTATAGAGATGAGCAATTAACAATTCGGGTTGAGAGTTAGAGACTTCCCGAATTCGAGCAACATAGGCTTGTGCTGCTTCGGAAGGTTGTACTTCTTCCTTCCAATTTTCTCCATAATAAAAGTATAAATCCTGCTCTAAACTTTGTTTGCGGTTGAGTTCAGGAAAATACAATTTGGATAAAACAGGATGGTTGCGGTGGCGTTCCATCTCCTCTTCCATTGCAGAGTAGACGAAATAGAGATTTCCCGCTAATTTCCGGTAAGACGTCTTTTCTACCGTACCCTTTAAAAAGCACTTAATAAAACCGACGTTTTCCGCCATTGTGTGAGACTTTTTCGTGCCTTCTCGCAGTTGGGTTGCTAAGTTAACGCTCATACTAAAAAATTTAATCCCAAAGCTAAATTCAACAGTAGGGGTCTTGCTAATGACAGCACCGTGAAAAACCGCCTAATTTTTAAGATTAAACTGATTTGATGAGAAATGGTGTTAAGAATTGTCACATTTGCAGGTCGGGATTTGTTATATTCCGAACGCGACACGCCTTAAGACTTTAACCAAGCTGGGTGAGAGAGTAAAGCTTCAATGACTCGCACTCCTCGCAATTGATTAGATAGAGGAAGATGACCTTTTGGTGCTGTTAAATCCCAAGTAAATCCTTGGGGATAGCGCGTCCAATTTCGACCTGTGCGCCACCCAATTTTCGGCCAAAGTTTATCCCAATTTTTATTAACACCAAGCCAAAGTTCTCTTTGGATAGAATAGCCAAATTTGCCTTCCGAATGAATCCGCCAAAGAGCATCAAGGGTGTGTAAATCTGTCGTAGGAATGCGTTCAATTTCAGAAAAATAGAGCCATTTTCTTTGTAAAGCCGAAGCTCCAGCTAATTCACAAAGGTTTTGTAAACTTAATTTATCAGCCTCTAAAAAGTTTTGTTCGGCGAGTAATTTTTGCAAAGGAATATAATCTATTCCGGCTTCGGATTTTAACGGGACAATTCCCGTAGGAAAATGGGTTTGCAAAAAGGTACTGACTTTTTCTGAATGGGGATGAGCCGTATATAAAATTTGATAAACTTTACCCTCAACTAAACTAGGGGGATGAGACTGCTGTTTTAATAAAAATTCCATTAAAACATCCCAAACCGTCTCCCCACCTTGGGTTAATGTTTGTAGTAGTTGGAATTGAGCTTTTTCCGACCCTGCAAAAAGCTGAGAGCGTAATTCATCCGCACTCATGAGGTCAAGTTGTGGGGAAGTGGTCAAGTCAGTCATAAGTGGGTGGCGTTTCAGGTTTGGATTGAGGACAAAATTCTCAACTTTCACTATTGTACAAGGAGCCGGGAATAGTTAACCGTTGAGAATTCGTTGAATCAGGGCAGTGGTGGAGGAGGGAACTTCAATATTAATGAAAGCCACTTCACCGCCATAGCATTGTACAATAGGGGCTTCGGGGAGGGTTTCTAAGGTGTAGTCTCCTCCTTTAACGTAAATATCGGGTTTCAGGGTCGCGATTAAATCATCGGCTGTGGTTTGGGAAAAAATCACCACACCATCAACAGGTTTCAAACTAGCAAGCACTTCCGCCCGTTGTGCTTCAGGAACAATCGGACGGGGAGGCTGTCCGGGTTTTTGGGGTTTAATGGTTTGGACGGACAAATCGCTATTTAATCCGACAACGAGCGATCGCCCTAAAGCTTTAGCGGCTTGTAAATAGCGAACATGACCTGCATGAATTAAATCAAAACAGCCATTCGTAAAAACAAGCGGACGCCACTGCTCAGGATGAAGGGTGATGTCTTGTTGTAATTGGGTTAAGGTGTAGAGATAAGGAGTCATTCAAGTCTAAGTAGGGAGGATGAGAATTTATTGAAATCAGTTCGCCAGAGGAATATCATTCACGTTTTTTTTGTTTTGTCAAGAGGTTTTTAGCTGTCCCAATCCCCTCTATCCAACAAATTACTGAATCTCAGTTCGCTGTTATTGCTCCGAACCGATTAAGATTGTAACGTTTGTTGATCTTAACCTTGCAAAGGAATTAGAAAATGAAATACTGAATGGGTAAGGACAGATAAAGCCGAATCCTTAATTTTTGAAACCTGTTGCAACCGACCCATAAGTTTGATAGAGAAAGATAGGAACTTTCCGGCCTGAACATCTCCTAACTAACTCTAAAAAGTTTGGGTTAGGCGGGACATCAGGAAACTCAGATCTCGATCTGGGTCAACCATTACTTAGCTTACGAATAATCCAATGAAAGCCACTTCTAGCCGTCAATTTTCCTCTACAACCTCTGTAATCCTAAAACTGGTTGGGGTAATTTTACTTCTCTCTTCCCTTGTGGATTATCTGGTACTTTTGATTCCGCCAAATTTTCTCAATCGAGGGTGGCAAATTAGTGTCACCAGCGACTTAGTAGATCGAGGTATTGTGCCTATGGTGGGAATGGCCTTGATCTTTGTTGCCTTTTGGATGGATAGTGCAGTAGAAGGAACTGTCAAACCCAGTAAACCTTTTACCAGTTTAAGATTTTGGGTGGCATTACTAGCAAGTTTATTGGGGCTGTTATATCTGTTACTGTTTCCGTTGCATCTCAATAATACTCGTTTGGCTAGAGCCGAAGCTCTTACACAAATTAATCAACAAGCTACTCAAGCTCAAACTCAACTGGAACAGCAAATTAGTAGCGAACAATTTCAACAACAAATTCAACAGCGAAAAACTCAGCTTAAAGATCAATTTGCTGGCTTGACACAAAATCCTGATGCTCTCAATCAAGCTCTTTCTAATCCCAATCTACCGAAGCCCGTTAAAGACATTTTAGAACAGTCTAAATCGAATCCGAAAGCTATTGAAGAGTTTCTCAATCAACAAGCAGATAATTTACCGACACAGTTGTTAACTCAAATTCGCGATCGCAAACAAGAACTTGAACAACAAGCCAAAACCCAGTCGTTAAAATCAAGTTTACGAACCGGAATTAGTAGCTTATTATTAGCCATTGGCTATATTACAATTGGTTGGACAGGATTAAAAGGTCTGGGTATTCTCCGGGGTGGAAATCGTCGTAAAACCCCAGCAGCTTAACAGTTATCAGTAAACAGTTATCAGTTATCAGTGAAAACCAGAAAATCTTGATTTTCTGGATTCCAAGCTACGGTCAACTCGATCATAACTGATAACTGGTAACTGGTAACTGGTAACTGATAACTGATAACTGATAACTGATAACTGATAACTGATTTTTCATGTTTTCTATTTATATTCTCACTGCCAACGAAGAAATTGATATCGCGGATTGTATTGAATCGGCGGCCTTATCGGATGACATTATTGTGGTCGATTCTTTCAGTCAAGATCGTACCGTTGAAATTGCTCAACAGTATCCCGTTCGCGTGGTACAACATCGTTTTGAAAGTCACGGAAAACAACGGACTTGGATGTTACAAGAAATTCCCACTAAATATGAGTGGGTTTACATTTTAGAAGCCGATGAACGGATGACGACTGAGTTGTTTCAAGACTGTTTACAAGCCATCCAAAGCGATGATTTTATTGGGTATTATGTCGCCGAACGGGTGATATTTTTAGGCAGTTGGATTCGACGCAGTACCCAATATCCTCGGTATCAAATGCGTCTTTTTCGTAAGGATAAAGTTTGGTTTACCGATTATGGTCACACCGAACGAGAAGTTTGTAACGGCCCTACGGGATTTATTCAAGAAACCTATCCCCATTATACCTGTAGTAAAGGGTTATCCCGTTGGATTGAAAAACACAATCGTTATTCAACGGATGAAGCCGTAGAAACACTACGTCAGTTACAGGCGGGAACAGTAAATTGGAAGGATTTATTCTTAGGTTCATCGGAAGTTGAACGGCGACGTGCGTTAAAAGATTTATCCTTACGTTTACCCTTTAGACCTCTAATTCGGTTTCTGTATATGTATTTTATTTTAGGGGGAATTTTAGACGGTCGTTCAGGATTTACTTGGTGTGTTTTGCAAGCGTTTTATGAATATTTGATTCTGCTGAAAGTTTGGGAGGTGCAAAACTTACCTCAACTTTATGCGACTCAACTTCAAACGACAACTTTACCCCATTTAGAAAAAGTAGAATCCCAGACTGTTATCTCCAATCTGGGAACCGAACCTTAATCTTTATTTTTCCATCTGGTTTTTATCGTTCAGGGTGCTTTTATTCCAGACGCTAAGGCTTTTAATTCTGATTCTCCGGCTTTTTTTAACAATCGAGTGAGTTGTACATTACACAGAATAATTATTAATCCTTGACCCATTAAACTCATCAGAATCGAGGATGTTGTGGCTGAAGAAATAGAGATGAAGGAGAGGGCAGACCACACATAAGCTGCGTCACTTCCCCCGTGAGCGGAAAATAGCAGAACAATGATGAATGGCGGAATAACCAGAAGTGCTGATACGATTCCTGCTGCCCATAAGGTTCGTTTTGGTGTTTTCATCATCAACATTAATTGAGCAATACTGGCACAGAGCAGCATGAAACTCAAATGTAAACCAACTGCTAACAACATTTGGGTTTTTTCAGAGGGTTTAACGATGAGGGAAATCGTTACAATCCAAATAGTAGAAGCGATTAATAAATTAATCAAAATGGCAACAATTGCCGGACTTTTCTCGCCCCAAATTAAATCATTTCCCAGGTCTATCCACAAAGATTTTTTTCGTTCTCGACGATATCGAACCCAATCTTGTAGGGTTTGTCGTTGGGGAGAAAGAGCAAAAATTAAACCTAAAATCAGGAAAATATTAGCGATGAAAATTGAAGAAGAGTCATTATAAACGGATTCAAGATCAGCACTTGTAAACCCTAAAGCTAATAAGGTGAAGCTAATCGTTAATAAATAACTTTGCTTTTTACTTAAAGCCGGAAGATTGGGATGATTGTAGTTCCGTTTTAAGGCTTGCCAAATCCAATAAGTTAAAACCGCATAATTGAGTAACGCTAATCCCCATAGAGAAATGCCATTTTCTCCAATTGGTAATCCAAACCATTCTAATTGCTGGATATTGGCGTGAGAGAAGGGATAATTTAAGTAACTTTCTCCTGTGCGATTAATTAAATAGCGAAGCAAACAGGTCGGAGAAAACAGATTTAGCCAATCCCAACCATCATGGGTTATAACTTTATTATTGGCAATCCAGATAAACATCAAAATGAAGCTACTACCGACCCAAGATTGTAATCCATGTAACCAAGAACTGGTGGTAAGGCCAACTAACAATGCAAGACTATAGAAAAATGCACAACTCGCTACGGTCAAACCATAAAAACTCAAGGTTTCTAATGGTGAGATATTAGCTGAAATTCCTGCCCATAATTGATAGGGAATTGTGAGCAAAATTCCGAGATAAACTAAACTCGGTACTCCTAATAATTTGCCGATTAAAATAGTTTGGGCAGATTGAGGACTTAATCGAATAAAATTCAGGGTTCCTCGCCGTTCTTCCGTGGCTAAATCATTAATCAGCATATAGGTTCCTAGAACAATTAAGCTAAAAACCGCTAACACACTGATCCAAATAAAAATATTCGTCCAGTAGTCCGTAAACCAATGATTAAAATCAATTAAATTATGAGGACAATCAGAATTTTTGAGTTTTTCAAGGGTTTTCAGTTGTTGTTCTAAAACTGAACGTTTTGCAGCATCGGTTATGTTAACCAGTTTATCTTGTATTTGCCAATATTGTTTCTCGTAGGCTTGAAACCCTTGATTTTGAGAGGGACAGTAGGGGCTAGAAAGTTTAATTTTATTGATCCCTGGAAATTGATCAAAGGTACTAAAGAATAAAATCACTTGGCTGAGGATAGAAATTCCGATGACCATCAGAATATTGCGAAGTCGAAACCGACCTTTTATTTCTCGAACCAGTTGGGGGTTCCACTCGCTAAATTGATTTAAAATGGGAAAGTTCATGGCCGTTATTCCTGAATAAAGTTGAACGGGGGGAGTTATTCTAAGAGGCTTGTTTATGTCCGAGTTTTAAGAAAATCGATTCTAAATTTTCTTGAACTCGATGAAATTCACTTAAGGGGATTTGGGCTTTAATTAGCGATCGCAATAAAATCGCAGCGTCTTTTTCCGTACCCGAAAAGTGAACTTTAACTTGTAGATTTCCGGGTAAAATTTCCCAACTTTGAACCGCCGGATGATTTTTGAGTTCAACGATGAGTGTATCCAGTTTACCCAATGTGGAGATAAAAATATACGGGATACTTAACCGTTTATATAATTCTTCAATGGATGCACTTTCGACTAAATACCCCAATTCCATAATCCCAATACAGGTACAAAAATCTTCTAAATCGCTTAAAACATGGGAGGAAATCACAATGGTCATTCCGGCTTCATGTAAAGCTTTAATAATCTCCCGAAACTGCATTCGAGCAATGGGATCTAAACCGGAAACAGGTTCATCCAGAAAAAGTAATAAAGGTTGATGAATAATCGTGCGACCTAAGCTCAAACGTTGTTTCATTCCCCGTGATAAAGTGGAAATTAAACTATTGCGTTTATGGGTTAACTGCACGATTTCCAAGACTTCATATAATCGTTGAGTCCGTCGAGGTTCGCGTAAATAATACAACCGAGCAAAATAATCTAAATAATCCCAAACACTGAGATCATCATATAGGGGAAAATCATCAGGTAAATACCCCAAACGTTGTTTAATTTTAGGGTTTGTATGATCCCGTGATAACGCCTCTCCGTTAATATAAATTTCCCCCATTGTGGGTTCTTCTACGGTGGCTAACATCCGCAATAACGTTGTTTTTCCGGCCCCATTAGGCCCAATGAGTCCGTAGACTTCACCCATTGCGATTTGTAAATCTAAATCATTGACCGCAAAGTGGCGTTCAAATCGTTTGGTGAGTCCACGAGTTTGAATGGCAAGGTCTTTTGTCATTTTGGTAGGAAAGAAAGGGGTGTGGAGTTGTAACTTAGACTTCCCCTACAACAAGCTCTAGCCGATTTACGGACACAAATCTTAATCCTTGAAATTTTGGTTCAAGATCGTTTAGACTAATCCTTATCTTTTACCGAAGTCATCAATTGATTTTTACTCAATTTTGGAGCTATCTATCTATGTTAATTAAGCCTTATCCTTATTTTTCTCATTCTATTTACTATCACTGCTTCATTCAAGTTCCTTCTGCTTCTCCAACAATTCCACCGAATGCCATGTTGATTGATAAAAAAGGTCAAGATTTAGTAGAGATTGGGGCTGTTTTATTGGCAATTTTTCTAATTTTAGTGATAAAACTCATTAGTCAAAAAGTAGAATACGCCCTAATTTTTGCAGCAATTTTAACGGTGATTTTAGTTCCTCTTTTGTGGTTTTTGTAACCTCAATAATTATAAATTAACGATCAATCTTTGATCATTATCCTCATAATATAAGATCATAAGGATAATTATCACCTAAATTCTAATAGCAAACTCCAGTAAATGCTAGGAAATAGAAATACTGTTCCTATCGCTACAGCACTCGATTTGTTAAGAAAATTTAACATACGCTCCGTAATTGTTGAATAGATCGACGCAAATTCAGGTATTATTTTATCATGAAAAATTAGCGAATTATTCTTGAACATCAAGATAGGAATTTCAAATTATGGCCACACTAACTGTTTGGAAATTTCATACCGCCGAAGGCGCGGAAACTGCACTCGCCAAGTTAGTTCAACTTCAAAAAGAATATTTAGTTGAAATTCAAGATGCTGCGGTTGTTACTTGGCCAACGGGTCGCAAAAAACCCAAAACCATTCAAGCCTTTGATTTAGTGGGAGCCGGAATGTTAGGCGGTGCGTTTTGGGGAATGTTATTTGGCTTAATATTTTTTATGCCTTTTATTGGGGTGGCAATTGGAACCTTAGTCGGAGCACTTTCCGGTCAATTTAGCGATTATGGCATTAATGACGACTTTATTAAAAGTGTACGCGAACAAGTCACAGAAGGAACCTCAGCTTTGTTTTTACTAACGGGTAAAGTCACGATAGATAAAGTAGAAGATGCTTTCAAAGATATGGATAAAGGTGAATTGATTCAATCTAATTTATCCTCAGAACAAGAAGAAAAATTGCGGGAGCATTTTGGGGAATAAGCTCATCCACCCTCTGTAATTGGATCTTGTGTTTCCTGATTGTCATTATTATTGGCTAAAGTCTATGGATTACGAAATTCCATAGATTTTAGTCAATTGTTATCTTCGGTAAAATTTTATATACAAATCGTTACAAAGTTTAGTACAATGAAATCATTCACAGATAAGTATTTGTTCTTACTGTCATGATGGCGGATCAATTTCCCTGGCTTACCACGATTGTCCTGCTCCCACTCGTAGCTTCCCTGCTCATTCCTGTCTTGCCTGATCAAAACGGCAAACAGTTGCGCTGGTATGCCCTCGGTGTAGGCATCGCGGACTTATTATTAATGTGCTATGTCTTCTGGAAGTATTACGATGCGAGCAGTGCAAATTTCCAACTCGTGGAAAAATTTGCCTGGGCGCCTCAATTGGGTTTGAACTGGGCCGTTTCAGTAGACGGTCTTTCCCTTCCCCTCGTACTTCTAGCAGGATTAGTTACAACTCTATCTATTTTTGCAGCATGGCAGGTTGATCAAAAACCTCGTCTGTTCTACTTCCTGATGTTGGTGCTGTATTCGGCCCAAATTGGGGTATTCGTTGCCCAAGACTTACTACTCCTATTTATTGTCTGGGAACTGGAATTAATTCCGGTGTATTTGTTGGTTTCTATCTGGGGCGGGCCAAAACGTCGCTACGCCGCTACTAAATTTTTATTGTATACGGCCGCTGCTTCCTTATTCATCTTAGTAGCTGCCTTAGCAATGGCTTTCTATGGCGGTGGCCCCTTAACCTTCGATATGGTGGAACTGGGTCTGAAGGATTATCCCCTCACCCTAGAACTGTTAATGTATGCCGGGTTACTAATTGCCTTTGGCTTGAAATTGGCTGTTTTCCCCCTACACACTTGGCTCCCCGATGCTCACGGTGAAGCCTCTGCTCCGGTTTCGATGATTCTGGCTGGAGTGCTGTTAAAAATGGGCGGATATGGTTTGATTCGGGTGAATATGGAAATGCTGCCCGATGCCCATATCTACTTTGCTCCCATTCTAGCGATTTTAGGCGTTGTCAATATTGTGTATGGTGGCTTAAACTCCTTTGGCCAATCCAATATGAAGCGTCGCCTCGCCTATTCCTCCGTGTCTCACATGGGATTTGTGTTACTGGGAATTGCTTCCTTTACCGATATTGGCGTGAGTGGCGCATTATTACAAATGATCTCTCACGGTTTAATCTCGGCGGTGCTATTCTTCCTAGCGGGTGTTACCTACGACCGGACTCATACCTTGGCTTTGGATGAAATGGGCTATATCGGTAAAGCGATGCCGAAAGTGTTTGCTCTATTTACAGCCGGAGCTATGGCTTCTTTAGCCTTACCTGGGATGAGTGGCTTTGCCAGTGAAGTGTTAGTGTTTATCGGTATTACCACTAGCGATATCTATAGCTCGACCTTCCGGGTTGTGATTGTGACGCTCGCAGGTGTGGGATTAATTCTCACCCCGATTTACTTACTGTCAATGCTGCGTCAACTGTTCTACGCAACGGGTGAAGCACCTGTTTGTATGCTGAATAATACAAGCTTACAAAATCCGGGTGAACAAGAAGCGGTTTGTTTTGGAACCAGTTGTGTACTTCCTACAGAAGCCACCTTCAGTGATGCCAAACCCCGTGAGATCTTCATTGCTGCTAGTTTCCTGGTACTGATTGTGGGAATTGGGTTATATCCTAAACTGGTTACGAAGGTTTATGATGTCAAAACCGTTGCCCTCAATAATCAGGTACGGGATTCTTATATTCAAGTGGCAAAAGCAAATCCTGATTTATATGCCAAAGGATTCTTAGCTCCTCGCATTGCTAAACCCGAAGTGGCTTCGGTTTCAGGAATGTTTAAATAACATTTGCATTTTAATCTAATCAAAATAGCGATCGCTTTTATTGAAAAAGGCGATCGTTTGTTTTTGGTATAGCATGGAATCGGGAATAAATTAACAGATCAGGCATTTCAGGATATAATCAATCGCTGAAGGATTGGCCATTATTTTTTATGTTCAACCCATAATTCGTTTGAGGTTGAGCCATGTAACCTAGAGAACAGGTAAATCCAGTGCGTTATCGTTTTTTACAATTAATTGTCTTAATTTTTATTTTCCTGACCAGTTGTAGTCTTAAGGGTTCGGAGAAAAGCTCTGAGTCTCAGGAAGAACCTATTCAAGGACAGATTTTAGTTTGGCATTCCTTTGAAGGCAAAATTAAGGAAATGATCCAACAGTCGTTTAATGATTATATACAACTGTATCCTAACGTCAGGATTGTCAGTGAATATATTCCGGCTGATCAATTAGAGCAGCAGTTTCGTCAACAAGTCAAACGAGGTTTAGGGCCTGATTTTCTATTGACGACCTCTGGGGTAATTCCGAGTTTAATTCACGAAAATTTGATTCCGGTGATTGACGACTTTGACTTTTCCGGCTATCTTCCTACAGCCATGCGTCATGTTCGCTATCAAGGGAAAATCTATGGTATACCGACTTCTGTAATGACTCAAGCGCTTTGCTATAACAAAAAGAAAGTTAAGTCTCCCCCTAAAACCTTAACAGAACTTCTACAACAAGCAAAAGACGGTTATTCAGTAGGAATCTGGTCTACCTTTATCTACACCTTTTGGGGGGTTCAGGTTTTTGGGGAAAAATCTTTTAATACCCAAGGTGATTTTGTTTTTGATCAAAAGAGTTGGGCAAAATGGATGGAGTGGCTAAAAAACGCCCAAGCTGAACCCAATATGATTTTTACTGATAGTATTGATGTCTTACAACAAGCATTTACGAATAACCGATTAGCCTATGTATTTTGTGATTCTTCCCAGTTCGCAGACTATAGCCAAGCTTTAGGGAAAGATAACTTGGGTGTCGCCCTATTACCAGGGGAAGGGAACAATCCCGCAGGGCCTTTTCTGTATTCCCGTGTGATTGTGTTTAATCGAGTGTCAAGTCCTGAACAACAAAAGTTATCCCAACAATTAGCTCAATTTTTTACAAATCAGGAACAGATTCGCAAGCGGTTAATGATACTACGAGGTTCTTTTATTCCGGCTTATCAAGTTCATGTTAATAGTCGTTTGTTTCCCCTAGAAGCAATATTAGTCCAGCAATCTAAAACTGCCATCGCAATTCCCCTAGACCAAATTAAATCGGCTCGTGTTTGGGTGAAAGATGGCGATAGTTTATATCCTCAAGTGTTAGCTGGAAGTATCACTCCTGAAGATGCTGCTCAAAGAATTTCTAACACCTTTCATCAACAATTGATTAAACCCTAAAAAAATCTGATATGTCTAATCAACCCGATTTAACATTTATTGTTGATCAAATTACAAAACTCTTAATTTTTTTAGAGCGTTCTCCGGTACAGATTCAATTGGTGGTGATTTTGATCTCAATTTTATTGAGTCATGGCTTATCCTATTGGGTACGCAAAAAAATCCACCAGCAATTTAAACAATTTAAAATTAGTCTGGATAAATCTTTCAAAGAAAGAACAACATTAGCTCCTTATTGGTGTGGATTAGCCTTAATTCCCGATCTGGTCGGCAGGGGATTTAACTTAATTGTATTAACTTTAGTTCAGAATTTATTAAACCGTCAAGGATGGATGGTAGGAATCCTGAGTACCGCCATCGAGCTTTTATGGGTTTATCTATTCTATCGGATATTTTTAATCGGATTATGTCTATTTGTTCCCCTTCATCAAGTTAAAGAATACAAATTCTATTTTTTTAGACCGATATTTATTTTATTTGTATTCAGAGAAATTTCAAGTTTATTTTTAGATGTTAATCAATTGATGCAAGTTGAGGTGATCAATTTATTTAACAGCCCCATCACCCTAGAAGCAATTTTTATCAGTACAGTGGGGTTATATTTATGGATAGTGGCTGTGAGTATTTTACAATATGTGATTCTGCAAATTATTGTTGATAAAACAGAACTAGATTCGGGTGCATTTCAAGCTTCTTTGATTTTAATTCGCTATTTTTTGATTGGTTTAGGGATTGTGATTATAATTGGATATATTGGGTTTAATCCCACTGCTTTTGCTGCCATTACCGGAGGATTATCCGTAGGGCTTGGTTTTGGATTAAAAGAGGTTTTTAGTGATTTTATTAGTGGTATATTTTTATTATTTGAAGGTTCTTTAAGACCGGGAGATATTATTGAAATTGGCGGAGAATTAAGTGAAGTCAAAAAAGTGAGTATTCGAGCCACAACAGTACAAGTGATGAAGGATAATTCTGAAAAGATTATTCCGAATCAAATCTTTTTTACCCAAGAACTTAAAACCATGACAGGGAGTGACCGTCGGGTGCGTCGCTGTTTAATAGTTGGAACAAGTTATGATTGTAATCCTCAACAAGTGATCGAGATTTTATTAAAAATTATTTATGAACATCCTGAAGCTTTAAATGATCCTGCTCCGTTAGTCAATTTGATCAATTTTGGAGAATCTAGTTTAGATTTTGAGATTGATGTTTGGTTAGCAACTCCTATCGGAAGTAAACGAATTATGAGTGAAATTTCTTGTGAAATTTGGAAAACCTTTGCTGATAAAAATATTGAAATTCCCTATCCTCAACGGGATTTACATATTCGCAGTGATATTAGAAACCAAGATGATTTAAAAACATAATCAATCCTAATTCATTCCCCCCATAATCGTAGGGTGCGTCAGCAAAGCGCACGCACCAAACTCAAATCTAAAAACAAACGTGCACGAACACAACTAATATGAAATCTTTAAATATTTGCTACACATAATTAGGGAAGGGATGCTCACAAATTTTTCCATTGCCTATTGCCCATTCCCTTTCGTATTATTTATTATAAAATGTGGGGCGGTGCGTGCGCGGAGCTTACGCACCCTACTATTTAAGCTAAAATAAAAAAGTTAAAATTAGTTAGCCTCCAATTTGTCAACATGACCAGTTCTAAACGTCTCATCGTTGGTATTAGTGGGGCGAGTGGTATTATTTATGCCGTGCGTTTGTTGGAACTCCTACAGAAAACCGATGTAGAAACCCATCTTGTGGTTTCCCGCGCGGGGGAACTCACCAGAGCCCATGAGTTAGGACTCGATGGGAAACACCTTCACAATCTGGCCAGCGTCAGCTATTCTATTAATGATGTGGGAGCGGCGATATCGAGTGGTTCCTTTCGGACGATGGGAATGGTGATCCTTCCCTGTTCGATGAAAACCTTAGCTGAAATTGCAACGGGGGTAACGAGTAACCTCCTCACCCGTGCGGCGGATGTGGTGCTCAAAGAACGCCGTCGGTTAGTGTTAATGGTACGGGAAACTCCCCTCCATGCCATTCATCTCAAAAATATGTTAACCGTGACTGAATGTGGGGGAATTATTATGCCTCCGGTTCCTGCATTTTATACGATGCCGGAGTCAATTGATGAAATGGTGACGAATACGGTTTGTCGGGTGCTTGATTTGTTTGATATTGAAGTCGGTCAGTTAAAACGTTGGGGAGAAGAAATTGATCTCGGTGGGTCTAAGATGTAGATAGGAAAGGGTTCAATTCATTTAATAACTTCCTATAATCTATGTCAATTCGCTTACCTCAAGTTCCGTTAATCTGGTTCAAAATTGTTCGGAAATCTCGGCATCCAATTCCGATCCGAACGGTTTTGATTGTACCATTTTTACTCCAAATTTTTGGGGCGGTTGGCGTTGTGGGATGGCTATCATTTCAAGCGGGTCAGAAATCTGTTCATGAAGTTGTTAGTCAGTTACAAAATGAAATTAGTGCGAGGGTTGAACAAAATTTAGAAGCGTATTTAATGGTTCCTGAAAAGATTAATCAAACGAACTTAAATTTAATTCGTTCAGGAACTTTAACCTTGGAAAATTTAAACCCTTGGGAAAAATATCTCTGGGGACAAGTTCAAATTTATCCTGAGATTAATTTTATTAAAGTTACCAATGCTGCGGGTCAGGAACGCACCGGGGAACAGTTGGGTGATGGTTCATTAAGAATTAATGTTGTTGATACATTTACCAATTTTGACTTCTATTCTTATCAAACCAATAATAAAGGCGATCGCACAAAAGTTGCAACCCTTGTTAAAGATTTTGATACCCGCAAGGGGGTTTGGTATCAAGACGCAGTGAAAGCGGGAGGCACCACTTGGAGTTCCGTTTATTTATCCTTATTAGAACCGACATTATTAATGAGTGCTTTACTCCCGGTTTATGATCCTCAAACCCAACAAATTCAGGGAGTTCTGAATACAGCTTTACGGTTAGATGGAATTGGAGATTTTTTAAACCGATTAAAGGTAGGGAAATCAGGACAAACTTTTTTAATCGATAGTAAGGGCACGTTGTTAGCCACATCAACCTTAGAAAAACCTTTTCAAGAAATTAATAATGAAAGGCAGTTATTTCCGGCTGTTAATAGTAAAAATTTATTAACTCAAGCCACAGCAAAGTATTTAATTGAAACTCAAGGAAATTTAAACGATATTAAACAAGGACAAGATCTTAAATTTACATGGAAACAAGATCGCTATTTTGTTAAAGTGTTACCCTTTAATAAAGGAAAAACCGTTAATTGGTTAATTCTGGTTGTTGTTCCTGAATCGGATTTTATGGAACAAATTAATGCTAATACTCGCACAACCATTCTTTTATGTAGTTTGGCATTATTAGGAGCAACAGTGATCGGATTATTAACCGCCCAATGGATTGTTAAACCAATATTACAGTTAAATTTCGCAGCGAAACAAATTGCTCAAGGGAATTGGGAACAAACGGTTAATTTAAAACGAAAAGACGAACTCGGTCAATTAGGAAAATCCTTTAGTCGGATGGCGCAACAGCTAAAAGAATCCTTTACTATTTTAGAAGCTAAAAATAAAGAATTGCAAGATTTAGATCAATTAAAAGATGAATTTCTGGCGAATACTTCCCATGAATTGCGAACCCCTTTAAATGGAATTATTGGCATTGCTGAATCTTTAATCGAGGGAGTAACGGGGGATTTACCAGCAGAAACCAATAGCAACTTAGCGATGATTGTTGCCAGTGGTCGGCGTTTATCAAGTTTAGTGGGTGATATTTTAGATTTCTCTAAACTCCGCCACAAAAATATTGAATTGCAGTTGCGACCTGTGGATGTTTATAGTATTGTTAATGCGGTTTCTATTCTGAGTCAACCCTTAATTACTCAAAAAGATCTGCATATTATTAATCGCATTCCCGCCGACTTTCCTTTGGCAGATGCTGATGAAAATCGGTTGCAACAAATCCTGTATAATTTAATCGGAAATGCCATCAAGTTTACTTCTGAAGGAATTGTAGAAATTTCAGCTAGAATTTTAGCAGAAACAGAAAAACATCAAATGGCGATTACCATTTCTGATAGCGGAATTGGCATTGCTGCGGATAAATTAGAGCGAATTTTTGAATCCTTTGAACAGGGAGAAGGGTCTACAGCGAGAGAATATGGCGGGACAGGATTAGGATTAACGATTACAAAACAATTAGTAGAATTACATGGCGGTGAAATTAAGGTTCAGTCTGAATTAGGAATCGGTTCTCAATTTACATTTACCCTCCCTATTGCTGAAAATACGATTAAAAACCCATCGGAAAATCGGGTTAAAAATTTGAGCAAACCGTTACAAATTAATCCTTTAATTGCGATTAATCCTCACTTTTCTCAACCGTTAATAGATTATTCTCCAGAAACGATTAAAATTTTAATTGTGGATGATGAAGTGGTTAACCGTCAAGTTTTATTTAATAATCTTTCCTTAAATAATTATGCTGTTTATCAAGCAACCAATGGAGAAGAAGCCTTAGAATTAATTGAGCATGGACTGAAACCGGATATGATTTTATTGGATGTGATGATGCCTAAAGTTACCGGATATGAAGTGACTCAAAAACTACGAGAACGCTTCAATGCGACGGAATTACCGATTATTTTATTAACCGCTAAAACCCAAGTTCAAGATATTGTTACGGGGTTAAATATGGGTGCGAATGATTATATGATGAAACCCTTTGCGAAGGATGAATTGTTAGCGAGAATTCGTACCCATATTAATATTAGTCGTCTCCATGCTGAAAATTTACGGTTAGCGACAGAATTAGAAGTCACTCGACGTTTACAACAAATGATTTTACCTAAACCAGAAGAATTAGCCACCATTCGTGAATTAGAAATTTTGGGATTTATGGAACCCGCAGAGGAAGTGGGGGGAGATTATTATGATGTTTTAGAAACCGATGGTGTGGTAACTTTAGGAATTGGAGATGTCACCGGACATGGGTTAGAAAGTGGGATTTTAATGTTAATGACGCAAACCGGAATTCGCACTCTTAAGGAAATTAGAGAAACTGACCCCATTCAATTTTTAAGTATTTTGAACCGAACTCTTTATAAAAACGTTGAACGGATGAATGTTGACCGAAATTTAACGTTAGTTCTGTTAAATTATTATCAAGGATTATTAACGGTCAGTGGACAGCATGAAGAAATTTTAATTGTTCGTTCTAATGGTACAATTGAACGAATTGATACGATAGATTTAGGAATGCCAATTGCATTAGATGAAGAGATTACAGAATTTATTGATTCCACAACCGTTGAGTTAAAAGCAGGAGATGGAGTGGTTTTATATACGGATGGAATTACGGAAACATTTAATTTAAGTAAAGAACAATATGGGTTAAATCGGCTTTGTAATGTAATTTCTCAAAATTGGCAAAACCCCATTGAAGACATTAAACAAGCGGTTATCAATGATGTTGTGATGTTTCGGGGTGAACAAAAACAGTTTGATGATATTACTTTATTAATTTTAAAACAAAAAGCTCATGTCAAGGATTCAGCTTGATGTTGAATTAACCGTTGAACACTTTTAATTGTGCGATTAAATTCATATCCTTGACGTTGGGGATATTGTAAATACGCTTGTTGTTCTTCTTCTATCATTAAAATATCTTGTTTAACTAACCCATCTAATAGTTTTTGTGCGGAACCAAAACATAAATCTTTAACAAATTTCCTAAATTTTATCGGGAGTTTATGGAGTCGCCAAAAGGCGTTTAAAGAGGTAAAATGAATTAAATAAGCACGGGTTTCGGTTAAACTAATGGGACAGAATAAACAATAAATTTTAAAATATTCTCCCAAGGTAGAAAACCAATGGGGATAAATATAACTAACCGTTAGAGGTTCAGGATGAAGGTGTCTTAAACTGGGAAAAAATAGCTGGGAAATTGACCAAATTTTATCAATTTTATAATAACTCTGGGCTTGATAGTAAGCATCAACTCGGTTTTCAGTTTCTTCGATTTTGTCTAATTTAGCATCTGTCCAAGCTTGCCAATCTTGGTGTAAATGTCCGTGATACATATCCATTAAATTTTCAATTAAAAAGGAAAAATGACCTTGATAATGGATAACGGAAACCGTTGCAATATAATTCAAATCATCCCATTCAGGAACGCCTAACGGTTGAATTTCTGTGGCATTTTCTCCCAGGAATAACCAGATAAACCCATCCAATTCTTTAACGGGGTATTGTCGAATTTTGCAATTTTTAGGTAATTTTTGGTTATCGTCTAAATAGGGAACGTTTACACAGTCTCCTTGAGGATTAAATTGCCAACCGTGATACGCACATTCTAAATTATTCTCAATTATTTTACCATGACTTAGTTTAACTTGTCGATGGGGACAGCGATTTTCTAACCCATGAATTTTTCCTGAATTATCCCGAAATAACACAATATTTTGATTCCATAATTTTACCTCCAATGGTTTATTTTTAACTTCTTTACTGCTGGCAACAACATACCAGTAATTTTGATTGATTCCTAACTGCCTAATATCATGATTCATCTGCTTAACTATAGTTATAAAAAATTTCCTAATAATTAATTGTATCAGTTTTTATATAGCAAGTCTAAATGAATTGTACAGTCATAATGATGAAGATTATTGACCCTAAAAAATAGACACAAGTTCGGTGTGTAGGGGCGAGGCGCGCCCATTGGTGTCAACTTAAGGAGCGATCGCCCCAAACCTGCTGTGTAAGAGCATCGAGAACTCGATGTCGTTTTCGGGTGGATTTGACCAAGCCAAATAACTTCTGATGTGAGGTTAAATAACTAAT